>JAGPEO010000012.1 GCA_018056925.1 Phycisphaerae bacterium | reverse complement strand
CTGGCAACCTGCCCATGGCACAACCCAAACGCCGCTTTTATCGGCCAAAGCGGCAACCGCTTGGCAAACTGGCAAACTGCCCCTCCAACCCAGACACGAGGTCTATTATCAGACCGCCTCCCCACGCTTCCGGCTCGGATTAGGAGATCGGATTACCCTAGCTAGCACTTCGGCCTCGGATTCTTTGCCCTCTTGCCCCCTTGCACCCTCGATCCCTCGGTCCCTCAATGTTTCGGTGGACGACTATGCGGGTGGTAGGGCGCTGGCGGCATTCCGGGGCGGCACGCCCCGGCTCTGCTCTTTACACTTCTTGATCCCCCGATCCCTCGATCCCTCGATCCCTCGCGATGTATGGCGTGATAGCTATTCTTCTTCCGCGTGCTCGAATGGCGGGTTCGCGATCAGCATTGGGCGGCGCTGGGCTACGTTGACCAGCAATCCCAGCGCTAGGAAGTTCGCCCACAGGCTGCTGCCGCCGGCGCTGACGAATGGCAGCGTCATGCCGGTAATCGGCGCCAGGCCGACTGTCATGCCGATGTTCAGCAGCGCCTGCGCAACGATCATCACCACCACGCCGATCGCCAGCAGCCGGCCGAACGGATCGTTGGTCGCCGTGGCCACCTCGATGCCGAAGAATACGATGACGCCGTACGCCAGAATCACCAGCACGCAGCCGACCAGGCCGAACTGATGCCCGATGATCGCGAAAATGAAATCATTGTGCTCTTCCGGCAGCAGCCTGACGCGCGACTCCAGAAACACGCCGCGTCCCCAACCCTCGCCCGTCAACCCGCCCGACCCCAGGGCAATCTTCGACTGCCGCAGTTGATACCCCGGCCCGCGATGCCAGCGCTCGTCCGCCGTGTTCTGTTTGATTACCGTCAGCACCCGGTCCCGCTGATACGGCTTCATCCCGTAAATGAAAAACACCGGCAGCGTCGCGCAGCCGAGCAGAATGATCAACGCCAGGTGCCGCAGCCGGGCGCCGGCCACGAACAGCGTCAGAAACAGCACCGGCAGCAGCATCAGCATCATGCCCAGGTCCGGTTCCCTAAGGATCAGGACCATGGGCACGAGCGTCAGGAAAAGCGGCGGCAGCAGCCCGCGCAGACTGCGGTACGAACTGCGAAAACGCAGATAGCGCGCCAGCGTCAGCGTCAGTCCAACCTTCATAAACTCGGCCGGCTGAACCGACAGCGGCCCCCAGGCCAACCAGCGCCGGGCATTGTTCCGCACCGGGATCAGCGGCAAGTCCACGTAAATGTCGACCACCAGCAGCACCAGCAGCACCAGCAGTATCGCATAGGCGGGGTATGCCCACCGCCCGATCTTTTGATAGCTCGGCACTAGCGCCGCCAGCATCAGCAGCACGCCGGTTACCAGATAGAACATCTGCCGTAGCGTCAGCGGCCCGATGGCTTGTATCACGCGCTCCAGCACCGCCGCTTGCGGCTCGACCGCCGGCGTCGCTACGAGGCCGACGGGCGCAACCGGATCGTTCGCCTCAGTCGCGTGAATGCACGCCAGCCCCACCGCCGCCAGAAAAGCTACCGGCAGGGCGATGCCCCAACCCAACAGCGTCAGATTGAGCGGCGATGCCGGGGCCGTCATCTAGTGGTCTCGCTCCAGCAGGTATTCGGCAATCTTCTTAACCACCGGGCCGGCCACGCGACCGCCCGAACCGCCGAACTCGATTACCGTCGATATTGCGTACACCGGCCCCTGCGGCGCCGCCCCGCGCGGCGTGCTCGCCGGCTGTGTATAGGCCATGTACCAGGCGTGCGCGATCGACTCCCCCTCTTCCAGTTCCGGAAACCGGGCGCTCGTGCGCCGGCCGATGCAGCGCGGCCGCTCGGCTCCGAAACTGGCGGCCGCATCCTCTTCCAGGTACGCCTCGCGCGTTTCGCGCCGCCCGTCCGGCCACTCGAATATGTACCGGTACCTGACCGGCGTGGGCACCGCCTGGGCGGAGCCGGTCTTGCCGCACAGTACGTAGCGGTCGCTCTTCAGCTTGGCCGCCTTTCCGGTTCCGTTCTCGTTCACGACCCGCCACATGCCGGTGCGCAGCACACGCAAGGCGTCTGGCGGCAACTTTACTATTTGATCCGCAGGCGCCGGCGGCGCGTCGCGAAGCAGCCGTACCGGGGCCCAGTGCCCCGAGGCAATCGTCGCACCGACGTTGGCGATTTGCAGCGGCGTCGCCGCCACCTCGCCTTGCCCGATCGACCAGTTCCAAGGGTCAGAGCGCTCGAACCCGCGCCGCTGATTGGCGCGCAGCCAGCGCTCGGTCGGCACGACGCCCGGCGCTTCCTCGATCAGCCCCGTCCCCTGCAACCGGCCTAGCCCGAAGGTGCTGAACCAGTTGCACAGGCGCTCCGGCCCGAGCCGCCCGCCCAGCTTGTAGAAATAGATGTTGCACGAGTTCCGGATTGCGTCCTCCCCGCGCTGGCCCTCGGGCTGCCGGGCGTCGTGCGTCGTGCGATAGTCGTTGTAAATCCAGCAGCGGAACTGATTCTCCAGCTCCGGCAGCAGGTGGCCGGTGCAGTGAATACGCTCCTCCGGCGTCGTCTCGCCCTCGCTCAGCGCACCCACCAGCGTAATCGCCTTGCACGTGGACCCCGGCGGATACAGCCCACTCACTGCCCGGAAGCGCAGCGGCGTTCGCCGGGCATCACGCACCAGCCCGTCATAGTCCTCGTCAAACCGCTCGTAGCTGTAAGCGGGATAGCTCACCAGCGCCAGCACCTCGCGCGTCGCCACGTCCAGCACCACCGCCGACGCTCCGCTGGCGTAAGGAACTCCGGGCGTCGTCTCCGTCCCCTCAACCGCCTCCCGCAGGGCTGCCAGAACAAATTCCTGCAGCTCCATGTCGATCGTCAGCTCTACGTCCTGGCCCGCCACCGGCTCACTGCGCTCCACCAAAGTTCCGTCCAGCTCCTCTACAATTCGCCCGCGCGTGCCGCGCAGCGTGGTTTCGGCCAGCCGCTCTACGCCGGTAATGCCGCAGCTCTCGCCGGCCCGCAACCGCCGTAGCTCGTCGCCGGCCAACGGGTCGTTCTGCTGCCGTTCGCGGCTGACGGCCCCGAGGCGTCCCAGCAGATGAACGGCGGCATCCGCATCATGCGCTACGCGCCGCGATCCGGGCGCCACGCTCAACCAGGGGTACGCTTCCAGCTCCAGCCTGACCTTCAACGCCGTCTCGTGGTCGACGTCCTCAATCAGCGGGTGCATCGCCAGCAGCGGATCGCTCTCTTCGGCCACCGGCTGGTCAATCCCCGTCCGCCGCCGTACTGCCATCCGGATTCGCGCCACCTGCTGGCGGATCTCCTCGCCGCGCTCGATGAACTCGGAGACCGGACGACCCGTCAGCTCGGAGAGCCGTTGCCAAGTGGCCGCGATTTGCAGCCGCAGCCGCCCGGCGATCTCGTCCAACGACATCGATTCGGGATACTCGCCGCGCCGCCGCAGCTCGCGCGCCAGTGCGTGCAGGTATTCGCTGCTCCGCCCGGTCAGGACCGCGAAATGTGCGCTGATGTCGAACGATGGCTCATGGCTGACCAGGACGCGCCCGTTGCGGTCCAGGATGCTGCCGCGCGGGGCCCGCAGATAACGCACCGGTTGCGTCAACATACGCGCCGCCAGATCGCGGTATTCCTCGGCGTGCAGCGCCTGGATGTCGACCAGGCGGGCGATCAGCGCGCAGGCCAAGGCGGTCAGCAAAATCCAGAACCAGGTCAGGCGTCTGCGGAACATGACGTCCTTGTCGTTGCTTCTCCGCCGGCTTCCTGCGCTTCGGCTCTCTTAAGCTTCGCTCTGCGCGGCTCAGGCCCGCCCATCGCGTGCTCGGGGCCAGGCGGGCAGTATAACCCGCCGTTGCCGAGGCTACACGCAGGCAGAGTGCGTCCGGTGCGGCCCGCCTAAATACCTGATCGTCTGATTGCCTAATCGCTATAATGCCCGCCTGTATGCAGCGGACGCACCCGCGCGCCGCAGCCCCCGAGCCTTGGAGGCCACCCATGCTGTTTCGACTTCCCCGTGTCGTTCGCGGCCGCTTTTTGACCGCCTGCCTGCCCGCCGTCGGCCTGTTCGCTCTGCTGTGGGGCGCGCCGGCCTGCGCGCAAGATGGCGACGCGATGGCCATTGTCAATGGCCAGCCGATCTCGCGCAAGCAGGTGGTCGACAAGCTGATCGAAACTCACGGCTTGGCGGTGCTGCAGCAGATGATCGCGCTTGACCTGGCCAAACAGGAGTCGCAGCGCCGCGGGCTGACGGTGACTCCCGCGGATATCCAGGCCCAGTTCGACCGGGCGCTCGAGGAAATCGTGCCCACCAGCGATGCCCGGGGCGTCACGCTTACGCCCGAAAGCAAGCAACAGGCGTTGCAGACCATTCTTCAGCAGCGCTGCCTGACGCTGCCCGAGTTCATGATCGCGATGGAGCGCAACGCCCATCTGCGCAAGCTGGTCGAGGCGGATTTCACGGTCGACGAGGCCACCTTGCGCGAGGAGTTCGCGCGGCTCTACGGCGAGAAGGTACAAGTGCGGCACATCCAGGTCGCGGCCGGCGATTTGCGGGCGTTGAACGAAGCCCTCGATCAACTCAGCCGCGGAGTCGATTTCGCCGAGGTCGCCCGGGCCGTCAGCATCAACCAGGACACGGCCGCCCGCGGGGGGATGATGGAACCGTTCACGTTCACCGACAAGGACATTCCGGCGGCCCTGCGCGATTACGCCTTCTCACTCTCGGTGGGCCAGGTATCAGCCCCGTTGCAAACCGGTCAATACGTTCACATTCTCAAGCTGGAGGGCCGAGTTCCGCCAACGGATGTCACGCTGGACGATGTACGGGACGAGGTCGAGCGGCAGTTGCGCGCCCGGGTGGAGCGGAAGAAGATGAACGAAATGATCACGCGGTTGTACCAGCAGGCCAAGATCCGCGTGCTCGACCCGCAACTGAAAGGCGATTTCGAGAAACTGCTGGATGATTTCAAGTCCGGGCGGACGACTTCACCCTGAGTCAGGTTTGTCGGCCGCAACGGGCGTAGCAGCGCTTTCCAGCGGCGCGGCGCGAGCCCCAAGGGCTGCGCCGATGCGATCGACGAGCGCCTGGGCGGTGTAGGGTTTGGGGACGAAACCTGCGGCGCCGCTGTCGCGTAAACGAGCCAAAGCCTCTTCCTCGCCAAAGCCGCTGGATAGCAGCACCCGCGCATCCGGGCGTATGGCGAGGATTTCCTCCAGTACGGCCTCGCCCCCAATGCCCGGCATGGTCATGTCCAGCAGCACGGCCGAGATATCCGCGGCGCAGCGGCGGAACTGCTCGATGCCGGCGGCGCCGTCTTTGGCCAACAGGACTCGTGCGCCGCGCGACTCGAGCACTGCTTGTACGACCTCTCGGATGTCTTCTTCGTCGTCGATTACCAGGATGGTCGCTCCGGGCGGCAGTTCGGTTACGGGCTGGTGTGGAGGCCTGAGGCCGGCGTCCGCTGCGGCCGGCGGGAAGAGCAGCGTGAAAGTCGTACCCTGTCCTGGGGCGCTGATGACCCGCACCGCGCCGCTATGCGAGCGCACGATGCCCAGCAGCGCCGACAGCCCGAGGCCGCGTCCGGTGGCCTTGGTCGTGAAGAAGGGATCGAAGATGCGCGCCAGCACGGCGGGGCTCATGCCACATCCGGTGTCGGCGACCTCCAGGCACACGTAGTCACCCGGGGCGAGGGAATTGCCGATATAGTCAGCCGCCAGTTCCGCGGCCGAGAGTGTTCGCAGCGAGGTGCGCGCCGAGACTGTTCCGGGTTGCGATCCGAGCGACTCCGCCCCGTTCATGAACAGGTTCATCAGGATTTGCTGGAGCTGGCTGGCGTCACCTTCCACCAAGGGCAGATCCGGCGCCAGGTTTAGCTCCACCTTGACTTGCTTTGGCAGGGCCGCCCCAACCAGGTCAACCATCTCCTCCACGAGCGAATTCAATTCGAGCGGCTGCACGTCGTAGCGGGCACGGCCGGCGTAAGCCAGCATTTGCCGGGTTAACTCCGAAGCCCGCCGCCCGGATTTGACGATTTTGTTCAGGAAAGCGCACGCCTCAGAGTCCGGAGGTAAACGCTCTATGGCCAGTGAGGCGTTGCACAGCACGGCCAGCAGCAGATTATTGAAATCATGCGCCAGACCGCCGGCCAGCATTCCCAGGCTTTCCAGCTTCTGGCTTTGCTGAATGCGGGCTTCGAGTTGCCGCCGTTCGTTCTCGGCGCGTTTGCGCTCGCTGGTGTCACGGAAGACCACCACCGCCCCGGTTAGCTGCCCGTGTTGCCGAATGGGCGAGCTGATGAAATCGACCGTCAACTCCGTCCCGTCTTTTCGCCGGAACAACGTATCCACGCCCTGCCGGACGATTCCCCCGCGGACGGCCTCGCATATCGGGCAGCCCTCGGCCAGCATTGGGGCGGGCTGCGCCTGGCCGCGGCGCATCAAGTCGTGAGCGCACATTCCGATCAGCTCGTGTACCTCCCAGCCGAGCATGCGGGCCGCAGCGGGGTTGGCGAAGCTGATCCGGCCGTCCAGGTCCACCCCGTAAATGCCCTCTCCGGCGCAGTCCAGAATCTGCTTATTCTGCCGGCTGAGTTGCTCGAGGCGCTCCTGGTCGCGCAGCCGCTCGGTCACGTCGCGCGCGAAGCCGACCAGGATTTTGTGGTCATCGTCGCGCAGCACGATGACGCTGGTCTCCAGGCGAATGATGTGCCCGTCACGATGCCGGTGGGCCGTGGCAAATTGGTGCAGACCGGTGCGCATCGGGCTCACGTCGGCGCGGCGATTGGCCGGCTCCTTCACCTCCAGGTCGGTGATCTTCATCTGCAGCAGCTCGTCCGGGCTATAGCCGGTCATGCGGCAGAACGAGTCATTCACCTCCACAAAGCGGTAGTTCTCATCCACGACGAAGAAACCATCCATGGCGCTCCGCAGAATGGCGCGGTTGCGCATGGCCAGCTTGCCGGCGCGCGTGGCGGACACCTCCTGGTCGGTGCAATCGCGCAGCCAGACGGCCGCTTCATCCTGGGCATTCGGCAGCGGAACGATCTGCGCCATGATCGAACGCCCGTCCAACAGCATGCGCTGGGAGCCTGGCTGACGCTGCTTGATGGCAAGGGCTACCTTCTCGTTGAGCGCATTGCGCTCCGGCTCAGGCAGCTTGTCCAGCAGCGCCGCGGCCTCGCCATGATCGTTGCCCGAGTGGTTCTTGACTCGCCGCCCCTTGGAATCGAGCACAATCACTGGATCGGGAATGGCGCTTAAGAGATCCTTCAACTGTTGAATTTGCCGGCTTTCGACCCCGCTCTTCCGGACGGCGCGCAACCGTCGCAGCTCGAGCAACACCAGCACAATTACCCCCAGAACGGCCACATTCAGCAGGATTAGCAGCACTATCGGGAACATAGCTGGGCTCGCTCACGAAGCGCCCGCTAAGCGGGCTCGGTAGCTCCTGAATCCGCAGGCTGTGATCCGGTCGGCTGGGCGGCGCGGGCCTGAAGCAGACATTCGTCGGCCTCACGCGCACGCCCCGACAGCCTCAAAGCTTCGGCCTTCTGCCGCCAAGCGGCCGCCTCCATTGTGCGATTGGCGTGCCGCCGCGCCAACTCGATCTTCTTTTCCGCGCAGCGCACCGCCTCGGCATAGTCGCCCAGGCGCAGGTTCATTTCGGCCATGTACTCATAGGTGATGGTACGTGCGTTCCAGAACGACGTGCCTTCCAGCGTGTTCAGCGCCAGCGCGAACTCGTTTTTGGCGCTGGCGAACTGCCCTTCAAGCGACGCACAGCGCCCTAAATGCATGTGGGAGATGCCCGTGTTCGTGCGATCGCCGATCTCCTGGGCCAGCGTCAAGGCGCGTTGATAATAATCGCGTGCCTCGGCGTAGCGCTGCTGATCCAGCAGCAGGTTGCCCAAACCGTTGTACGGGCCAATGAGCGGCGCCAGCGCTCCAAATCCCTTGCATACGTCGACGGCCCGGCGAAACGCCGCCTCAGCCTCCTCGCTGCGCCCGAGGCGTGCCAAGGCAAAGCCGGCGTTGTTGTAAATCTGCGCCCGCTCCGCCTCGAGCCCCAGTCCCTCGGCGATCACCGCCGCTTCCGTGTACAGCCGCTGGGCCTGCTCGTACTCCCCCTTCAAGTAGTACATAACTCCCATGTTGGCCTTGGCTTCGACAAGCAGTTGTTTGTCGCCGCGCTGTTCGGCCAGGCTCGTGATTTGCCGGTGATACTTGCCCGCCTCCTCGTATCGGCCTAGCCGAGCGCTGCACGCACTGAGGTATTGCAGGGCTTCGATGAAGTCAGCGTCTTCTTCAATTACGTCGCGCGCCAGACGAATCGCGGTCTCGTAATCTCCTTGCAGGTAGGCCTGCTTGCCGCGCGTGAACTTCTCACGTGTTTCCAGGGCGACCTTGGGCAGCGCCGCGCCCACGCCGGCCGCGCCCGGATTCAACTGCAATAGCTGGGCCAGCCGTGTAAACAGCAGGCTTTGCAGTTCCACCATTCGCGAAAGCGGTCCTTGGAGGGGACCGATCCGCTCGGGTTGCGGCATGGAGCGCCGCACCACGTCCGACCAAAAACAGATCGACTCTTGCCCGCGCCGAAAACGGCCGGTAACGATGGTGCCGGCCCCAACCACGCGCCCGGCCGCCAGAAGCTGCTCGTTCAAACCACCCACGGCGGCTATCTCGGGCCGCTGCAGCACGGCCCGCAACTGCTCATGGTCGGCGACGTACGTTCCCGGGATGCGCGAGAGCTCGCGGGCCAGCGTGTCGGCCAAGGCGAACCCCAGCCAGTCGTCCGCACCTTCACCGGATTCATTTTCAAAGGGCAAAACGGCCAAGCCGCGCGGCTGGACGCCGTTGCTCGAGACCGCGGGAGCGGCGACGGTAGCCGGCTGCTGCTGTGGCCGGGCCAGGTGGTTTCGCAGCGCTTCGGCCGAGGCGAAGCGCTGGGCCGGGTCGTTCGCCAGCAGCGTCAGGATTGTTTTGATGAACCAGGCCGGCACATTGGCGGGCGCCTGCTCCGGCCACTCCACGGCCCGCGTCTGCGTGTTGATGAGCGTCGCGAATACGCTTTCGTTGGCGAAGGGGCGCTTGCCGGTCACCGCATGGTAGAGCGTGGCGCCGAGCGAGAAGAGGTCCGCCCGGGCGTCGACCGTCGCTCCCGGTATCAACATCTCGGGAGCGGCGTAGGCCAGTGTCCCGACGGCCCCCGGGCTGCTTGAGCCACCCGCGCGGCGCGAAGCCATGCCGGCCACGCCGAGATCCGAGATGCGCAGGCGGCCATCAGCCCCGAGCAGCAGGTTGGCCGGTTTGATGTCGCGATGTAGTAATCCGGCATTGTGGATCGCCATCAGCCCGGTAGCGGAGTCGATAGCCAGCCCCGCCGCCTGTTGCCAGCAGAGCGAGACGCCGTTCTCGATGAGTGTTGCCAGATCAATTCCATCCACGAACTCCATGACGAAGTACCAGACGTCGTTGATCACGTCGCAATCGAGAACGCGCACGACATGCGGATTGTTGACTCGGAATCCCGCCCGCGCCTCATAGCGGAGACGTTGGACCGCCGAATCGGAGGCGTCGCGAATCCGTTGCGGCAGAATCTTAAGGACGCAGGGATGGTTCAGAAATTCATGCTCGGCAAAGTAGGTGACACCGTGGGCCCCGCGGCCGATGACGTCCACCAGGCGGTATCGTTCACGGAGCACGTTTCCGGGCGCGACGTCACCGAAACCCTCGAGCAGGGCCGCAGCGCCAGTCGCCATCGGAAGTCTACTTAAGGGATGAACAAACTCGCAGACTGCACAACGGCAAACCCTGGGGCATACAAGAGCTAATCGCCGCGATTCACCGCAGTGGACACAGCGCACCGGTTCGGGCGGATTGTTGGGAAGAGCAGTGTCGCGGCCTTCTGTGTGCGTCAACTGAACTCTCTCAAAAATCTCTGGATTTCAGTATTGACATTCGAATGCGAGCCGGCTACATTTGCGTCTTAAGCGAGGAGTTTTTAGGTTTCGTGGCCGAGTTTTCCTGGCGCGCCAAATTAGCGTCGTCAGGGCACTGATTACTCCCAGGCGCTTTCGGCGCTTCGAGGACCGCAGTGTACCGGGTCGGCAGCACGCCGCAAGCGCCGAGCGCAGCGTTTTCGGTATCCATCGGCTCTCATTTCAGAGGAGAAAATCATGGACGTGTTCGTGATGCTATTGGAAGCCGGATTCGAAGTGATCGCCGCAATCGCTGGTTTCATTGACACGATCACCTGCTAGGCGAAGGACCGCACTACAATGATCGAAGTAATTACTGAGATTGACGATCTGACCATCGAGTCGCGTTAAGGCGACCGAATCCCCAGCCAAGCGGCTCTCGCGGAAGTACCCGGCTACGGGCCGTGGTTACTTGCGGTTTAGGGAGCTGGTCAACGGGGGCCAGGGAGTGTCGGAATTCGCGGGCCCGGCTACTGCTCGCCCGCAAGTTACCTGCTCGCTTTAGAAAGCGCCGACGCTTACCAGACCGGCAGTATTGTAGTTTCGAACCGTCCGGTTCGTCGCTTGCTTCAGCCGGTAGCGGCAATCACGACTGACGATCTGCGCTGCGTGGAGGGTCACTGCGGGGGGACCTTGTCGTGCGATTGCCGTCGGGGCCTGATATTCAACCACCAAAGTGGAGCCGAAACGGGGGAAAGCGCTTGCGGCCTGCGGTTCCGTACGCACTGCACGCCCCTCCAGGAATTAGGACTCGGATTCGACATGAACACGGTCGGAGCAGCGAGCGGGGCCGGTGACACGAAGCGCCGGCCCCATCATCGCCTCGCGCAAAATTGACGATCAGCCACCCGAGAGAATCAGCACGAACGGATCAATGTCGAATGCGTTGACGGAACCGTCGTTGTTGGCATCCGCGTTGTGTACGCCGCAGCCGGCGTAGCCGCTGGCGTATGCGGCGGGGCTGGTGAGGACAGCACAACGGGTCGTCCGTGACAGTGGGAACGTGGGAAAGTGGGAAGGTGTCGGCGGCAGTTCCTGGAGGCCACCGCGCGGCGTTAATTTCCGGGCACGGCCCTGTGGCCGCCCGCGTTGGGTTTGATTCGTGACGGCTTTATAGCTACCCTGTGCGAACGCTGCACAAACTCGACGGCCCCCTCGGGTGGCTTGGCGTTGGAGCTCCCCCTAGCGGCTGATCGGGGCGGCAACAGGCTTCAAGCTGAGGAGCGCTCGTGGACACTTTGCTAGATCGCTTTCTACGTTACGTAAAAGTTGAAACGACGGCGGTTGAGGACACCGACAAGTACCCAAGCTCGCCCGGACAGCTCGAGCTCGGCCGGATGCTCGCCGAGGAGATGCGGGCCATCGGCCTGAGTGACGTGAGTATCAGTGAGGCCGGCGTAGTAATGGGGACTGTGCCGGGCAATGTCCGCGGCGCTCCTACAATCGCATGGCTCGCTCACCAGGACACGTCCCCGGAGTCCTCCGCCAAGGACGTTAAGCCCAACATTATCAAGAACTACGACGGTCAGGACATCGTTCTGCCCGGCGACAAGACGAAGGTCATCAAGGTGGCCGAGACCGACGGCTTGGCCGAACTCAAAGGCAAGACGCTCATCACCACCGACGGCACCACGCTGCTGGGCGCCGATGACAAGGCCGGCATCGCCGTCATCATGACCGCCGCCGAAACACTGATGAAGGATCCCCAGCACAAACATGGCCCGGTGCGCGTCGTCTTTACCGTCGACGAGGAGGTCGGCCGCGGCACCGACAAAGTAGACATCGCCAAAATCGGAGCCACTGCCGCCTATACACTCGACGGCGAGGCCGCAGCCGGCATTGAAAACGAAACCTTTTCGGCTGACATGGCCACCGTCACGATCACGGGCGTGAATATTCATCCCGGGTTCGCCAAGGGCCGCATGGTCAACGCCCTTCGGCTGGCAGGCCAATTCCTCACGCGCCTGCCGTGGCATCGCCTGGCTCCTGAGACGACCGAAAAGCGCGAGCCGTTCCTGCACCCGTACGTTATCGAAGGCGGCGTGCCTGAGGCGAAGATTCGCATTCTGCTGCGCAGTTTCGAAACGGCCGAACTGGCTGAGCTCGCCAAGGTGCTTCAGACGATCGCCGCCACGCTGGAGGCCGAGCACCCGCGCGCCAAGATCAACGTTGAGGTGAAGAAGCAGTACCGCAACATGCGCGAGCACCTGGAGAAAGAGCCCCGGGCGGTCAAGCTGGCAGTCGAGGCCTACCGTCGCATCGGCGTCGAGCCGCTGTACCAGTCGATTCGTGGCGGCACGGATGGCTCGCGGCTCAGCGAGATGGGTTTGCCGACGCCGAACCTTTCGTGCGGGATGCACAATTTCCACTCGCCGCTGGAGTTCGCGTGCCTGGAGGAGATGGAAACCGCGGTAAAGGCATTGGTCGAGTTGGCCCGTCTGTGGGGCGAACAGAAGTAGTCGCGATAGCCCAACGGACCATAAGCATTCACGGAGCCCCCAAAGCTCGGTCTGGGCGACACGTAGATAGCCCTGTCCGAAAATGGGATGTTGAGCCGCCGCTGGAGACCGGCGAGTACGCCTGCCGCCCGTTGCGTGGCTCTTCTGAAAACCCCAGAATGCTTGGCGGTATGCGGGCGGAAAGAAGGAGACGGCCGGGCGGATGTCAGTCGAAGGAACCGCAGTGAGCACGCAAGCCCAGCGTGTGCGAGCGGAACAGCGGCCGCCCGCCGGAACGTCGCGCGCTGAAAAACAACTGAGTTGGTGGACGCGCGGCAAGTTCGGGCTGGTGCGCTGGTTCCTGTTCGCGTGGGCGCGCCTGTTCAGCCTCAAAGGGCTCTATCTGTTCGGTTGCTGGTTTGCGACGGCGGAGTATCTGATCAACTTCAAGCGCCGGCGGCGCTACTGGCGCGAGTTGCAGGGGGTCTTTCCGGAAGGGATCTCGCGTTCGCGCGGCCGGGCCATAATTCATCGCTATTTTCAGCGCACCCGCTGCGACAAGCTGTATTACCTGATCTTCGACCGGCTGCCGCGCGACAAGATCATGCGCCGCATCAAATTCCAGGGCCGCGAGCACGTGGACGCGGCCCTGGCCCGCGGCAATGGCCTGTATACCATGCTCAGCCACAACGGCTCGCACCATATCGCGGGGCTGCTGATGGCTCTGTGCGGCTATCGCGTCGCCGGCATTCGCGACCGGAACGAGGGTGCGATCCGCATGTACGTGCAGGAGCGCTACGCCGAGACTTTCCCGGAGTACGCGGCCATCCGGGTGCTGTACGCGGATTCGTTCCCACGCGAGATTTACCGTTGCTTCCAGGAAAACCGGGTGGTCGGCAGCGCGCTGGATGTCAGCCGCGTGCGCGGCCTGACGCTGAAGACCTGCCCGGTAAATATCTTCGGCGAACAACGCGAGTTTCTGACCGGCACGCTGCAGATCGCCCTGCGCTGCCGGGCCACGGTGTGCCAGGCGTTTGTTGTTTCGCGCCCGAATTTTTATTTCCGGCTGATCGCCTGCCCGCCCTTGTACGTGCCGGGCGAGGGCGAGTCCGAAGAGAGCCCGGAGCTGATCCAGCGCATCATGCAACAGTACGCTGACGGCATCGCGGCGCACGTGCGGGAACATCCGGACCATCTCAGCCGAGTCTGACGTGGGCGCTGAGTGTCGTTGCCGCAAACCACTTCAGTAATCACTGGAGGACGGTAACAGGTGAGAGCCGTCGTGCAGCGCGTCAGTCAGGCCGGTGTGACCGTGGCCGGCGAGGTCGTCGCACGGATCGGGCCGGGGCTGCTGGTCTACGCCGCCGCGGCCCCCGACGATTCGGCCGACGACGTTCGCTACACGGCCGAGAAGCTGGCCCACCTGCGCATTTTCCCGGATGAGGCCGGGAAGATGAACCTTGATGTGACGCAGGTTAAGGGGGACGTGCTGCTGGTCAGCGCGTTTACCGTCTATGCCGACGCGCGTAAGGGGCGGCGGCCGTCGTTCGACGCTTGCGCCCGCGGCGAAGTAGCCGAACCGCTTGTCAGCGCGCTAGCCCGCGCGCTGCGCGGCTTCGGACTGACGGTCGAGAGCGGGCGGTTCGGGGCGCACATGCTGGTCGAATCGGTGAATGACGGGCCGATCTGCATCCTGCTGGACTCGCGCCGCACCTTTTGAGCAGAGCCGGAGCGTGCTGATCAGAGCCGGGGCGTGGCGCCCCGGAATACCTCTGCTACCTGCCAACCGCCGTAACCAGCGCCATCAGTCCGCGCAGGTTCTCGAACTCGTAGTCCGGGACGTGGTTGCCCACATCGTGAATGCGGTGGGCACGGTTCACCCAGCCGCTGCGCAGTCCGGCCGCCAGTGCTCCGCCTACGTCACTGTGCAATGAATCGCCCACGTGAATGACGCGTTCGCGGCGCCAGCCCGTGCGTCGCAACGCTTCGGCGAATATGCGCGCCGCCGGCTTGTAGCAACGCACGTCCTCGGACGTGACGATAAACGGAATCTCGATGCCGTGCCGCGCCAGCGCCGCTTCGATGTCCGCGCGGTCCGCATTGGAGACCAGGCAGATCGGCGCCTTAAACTCGCTCAGAAACTCGAGCGCCTCCGGCTGCAGCGGCGGATCGCGCCAATAGGCCGTCAAAGCCTGGGCGAAGGGATAGGGGTCGAGGTCCACCCCCAGCTCACGCATTGTTTCGCGCAGGGTCCGCGCCTCGACCTCAAAGAGGTTGCAGAACTGCCCGTCGTTACAGCACTCCAGCGCCGCGAAGTAACGCACACCCCACCGAACGCTCAGCTCCACGGGCGAAAGCGGCACGCCGGTAAGCGCGACGACCTCCGTGCACACGCTCTCCACCGCCGCCCGGTCTCCGGCGGTAAGCGTGCCATACATGTCCAGAAAAACGCCGTCGAGCTCTAGCAAACTGGTCAACTTGCGTTCGTATGGGCCTGCAACTCGCCGGCCGGCTCCACTAATCCCTCTTGATCGCGTGCCCAACGTACATATCTATCATCAGCAGCGACGGGTCTGCCAGCTTCGCCACGTCGCGCAGCCGCACCATCGAGGCGACCTCTTCCACTTGCTCCTCGACGAACCAGTTCAGGAACGTGCGCGTCGCGTAGTCCTTTTCGCCCTCGGCCAGCTCGACCAGGCTGTGTATTTGCGCCGTCACGCGCCGCTCGTGCTCCAGGGCCGCCTCGATGGCCGCCAGCACCGAATCCCACGCGTGCGGCGGCTGCGGAACGCCCTGCAGCTTTACCGTGCCCTCGGCTTCCAGCAGGTAATCCAGAATTTTCAGCGCGTGCCCGCGCTCCTCATCCGCCTGCTTGCGGAAATACATTGCAAGCTGTGAAAGGCCGAGCCCATCAAACATGCAGGCCATCGACAAATAGGTGTGCTCGGCGTTGAACTCGTTTGTAATCTGCTCGTTCAGTTTGGCATTCATCGGCTCGGATATTGCCATCTCTCACCCTTTCAGTTAACGGGAGTTTAGCCCTGCGTCGTCCGCGACCTGCCGCTCGCCGCGCGGTCGCGCGTAACCTTTTCCGACAAGCGATTCTATGGCGTTACTATTGGTTCAGCCAATTCTTTTGCCACGGCCGTTGTAGGCATATAAGTTCTGTCTGGGTAGAGACTTGCGTGCGTCTCGGGCGCAAGGGGAGCGTCTGATGGCTGGCGTGACGCCGGACTGTCAAGGCCCGTGCGCGCTCCCGGCGGCACCTGCCAACAGTTGTCCATCGCGCGCCCGGTCGGCTGTGCAAGTGACTTGACCAGCGGATGCCGGGTGCGGTGCGCGTGCTGCGCTTGGCTGCTTCTGGTCGCGCCGCCGGTTGCACTCAACATCGCTGTCGAAAAAGGAGTTCTCTCGCCCCGGCGTCGGAAGTTGTGAAAAACACGCCACTGTTGCAACGCCCGCCCTTCCTCGACCGGCCATGCGATGTAATATTAACAGGATCGGCGGCCAACCGGCGCGGCAGGCCAGCCGATTGTGGGCAAGGAGATCACATGAGAGTTGGATTGAGAGCTATTCTGTGCGGTCCTGTTGCAGCGTTGCTGGTGGCGGCGGCGGTCTGGCCGGCGCAAGCAGCCGGAATCGAGCAATTCAAGTTGGCCGGCGCCATTCCGGCGGACGCCACCATGGCCGTCTATTGCCGCGATCATGCGGGCCGGGAGTTCATCGAAGCGCAGTTGCAGCGCGTTTGGAAAACAGTCGAAGCCCAGCACTTTGACAGGGAACTGCGGATTCTGATCAAGTCGTTGTACGAGTCCGGTACGATGCCGCTGGACGAGGCCGAGCGGCAAAAGCGCGACGAAGAATTCGAGGCGCAATGGCAGCGCTTTGACGCGCTTTTGAAGGCCGTGAAATGGTCCGACCTGTTTCAGCGCGAAGGCGCTTTCGGCATGAAGGTCGGTTTCCCGACGCCCGAACTCGTCGTGATGGGAATGGGACCGCCGGAGCGAACCGCGGCCAACTTCGCGGGGTTGGAGGCGATCCTGGCGGCGCTAGTCAGCTTCGCGCCCGAAGGCGCCTTGGTATCGTCGCGGCAGGGGGAAGGCGAAGCGGTCGTTCTCACGGTTGCGTTGGGCCCGGATTCGCCGCTGCCCTTGAGTCTGATGCTGGCGCGGCAAAAGGATGTGTTGATGCTGGGCTTCGGGCAGGTCATGCCCGAGCAGGCTCTGGCGTTGCTGCGTGGCGAGACAGGGCAGACGCTGGCGTCGACGGAGCGCTTTCAGTCGGCGCTCAAACGTCTCCCGCCGCCGACCGATTCGGTTTTCTTTCTTGATATGACGCGGCTGCTGGGGCAGGTGCGCGGGGTGATCGATGCGGCTATCGGAATGGCGGGCCCGGCCGGCGAGCAGCTTGATCCCATGCAACGGGCGCTGCCGGGTAAGTTCCTGGACGCCTTCGACATAGTTGATTACATCGTAACCGTAACTGACACGCAGGGCATGAAGAGCACCACCGAAAGCTTGGTGCAACTGCTCCCGAATGCCGAAAGCAAACCGCTATACCCGGTGGTCTTCGGAAACCAGGCGGTCAAAGAGCCGCTCAAGTTCATTCCCCAGACAGCTCAGGATTTCAGCGTGTGGGCGGGATTCAACCTGAAGGCGCTTTACGATGCGATCATCACCTTCGTGCGCGACAATGTGCCGAACGGCTCGGAACTGCTGACACAATGGGAGACGACCAAAACTACCCTGCCGTTCGATATTGAGCAGGACGTCCTAAGCTGGGTCGGCGGGTCGATGATTACGTTCTCTCTACCGGCCGAGACGGCGTACAAGCCGGGCGGCTGGTTCTTCGCGACCAATGTGACTGACGAGGCCAAGGCTCAGGAGAGCCTGACCCGGCTTTTCAATTGGCTCGATACGTACCTCAGGGAGCAGCAGAACGGCGCGCTGCGCGACGCCGAGGTTGAGGGCGCCACCGGGTTTAAGACCATCGTTCACCCGATGTTGATAGTCATGGGCGGCGCCGGCCAACCGACCATCGGCATAGCCGAGGGCCATCTCATCGTCGCCTCCGGTCCGAAAGTGATCTCGACCGCGTTGGCCACGGCCAAGGGCGACTCGCCGAATTTCTCGAAGAACGAGCGCTTCCTGAAGGAAGGTCTGCGGCTTCCGCCGGACGTCTGGGCCGCCAGCTTCAGCGATTTGACCAAGCTTGGCGAACAGATGGGTCAGGCGCTCAAAATGGTGCCGATGATGGGCATGTTCATGCCGTCGATGGGGCAGACCCCCGCGGGACGCGCGCTGATGTCGGCCGCCAGTAAATTGGGGAACGTGGTTCAGGAGATCAATTTCCTCGAGTCATCGTCCTCGGTGTCCACGTTCGACGGTAAAGCCGTTCACAGTAAGGCCGTGTGGAATTATCGCGAGCCGCCCCCGCCGCAGACCCAGCCGGCTCCCGTCGAGGAAGAACCGCCGGCTACACAGCCGGTGGCCGGCAGCAGGTCTTAGGCAATAGTCCTGAGCGCGGCTCGGGCGAGGATTTCGGTGGGCCGGCGGCATTCCGGGGCGAGCCGCCGGTCGCCGAGGCGACCGCCGTTTCGGCCGGCTACGCCGCGGCTTCGCCCGGCTTCAACGCAACGCCTAGCGGGACAACGCCTGACGGGCGAGTTCCAGCGGCTCGTCGAAAACGCGATCGGCGCCGGCCGCCTCCAAGTCTGCCCGCGTGCGAAATCCCCAGGTAACGCCGATCGATACGGCCCCCGCGCGGTGGGCCGTTTCCACATCAGTGGGTGTGTCGCCGATGAACCAGGCTTGTTCTGGCCGCACCCGCATTCGTTCGCAGAGGCGCAGGGCGTACAGCGGGTTGGGCTTTCGCAGGTCTTCTTCGACGTAACCTTGGATGGCGTCGAAGCTGTCAGGCCAGAAGGCGCGGACGACGCGCACCGTCAGCTCATGCGGCTTATTGGACAGGACGGCCAGCCGCAGGCCGGCAGCCCGCAACTGCTGGACGAGGGCGTCAACCTCGCGGTAGGGGCGGGTGTGCAGGAGCGGCCGGGTCCGGTAACGAGCGCGGGCTAGCTCGGTGAGTCTGGCGGCCAGCAGGGGGTTTGTGTCGCCCAGGAGACGCTGCGCCAGCGTGGGAATGCCCTCGCCTACCAGATAGCGGTAATCTTCCACGGGGCGCGGCGGCAGTCCCAAGAGTGCCAAACACTCGTTCAGGGACTCAGCAATGTCCTGTAACGAATCGACCAACGTGCCGTCCAGGTCGAAAATGCATGCTGACGGTCCGTTCGGCGCCATACGTCTCCTCAGCCAAAGGCTCTGCAACCCTGAGACCGAATAACAGTATAATGGCGATAGTGACCTGCGCATTGGCGGGCGGGTCGCCGACCGCAAGTGATTGGAGCAGAAGCATGTTTCTTCGGACCTCGGGCAAACTGCTGTTGGTGGTGGCGCTGGCGGCCTTGGCCGGCGTCGTACCGGCCAGATCGCAAAGCGCCGAGCGTAGCGCCAGGAGCTTCGCCAGCCTGATCAACGTCGACGCTTTGATCGACAACTATCTGCGCTTTGTGGCCCGGAAGTACAACCTGACGGAAGAGCAGGATCAATACACCGAGCAACTGGTGCGGGCGCGGGTCGATGAGTTCCTCGAACGGCATTACGACGAGCTGGCAGACCTGGTGGACAAGCTTGTCATGGTGCGCAACGGCGGCGATGTGGCGCCCGAAGAACTGATCGAGTGGGGCCGGCGCGTCCAGCCGTTATACGTCGAAGCCAAAGGCATTATCATCCAAACCAACGATGAATGGCGCGGCATTCTGACTGAAGAACAGCGCCGCATGCACGACGAGGACATCCGGCTCATGTGGGAGAGCTTCTCTACCACCGAGGACCAGCTCTCACGCTTGACCGCGGGCCAAATGAGCGTCGAGGAATTTCGTAATCCGCGCATCGCGCGCCAGGGGCGCGCGCAGGCTGCCGCGGCCCAGCCCGGCGTCACTGCTTCGGCGGAACGCGCCGGTTCTGCGCTCCGGCAGGCTAAAGCGGCCGCTGCGGCTGACCAGGGCGTCAGCCAGAAGCGAGCCGCCGCCAAGGGGGCCGGGGGCGGGCCCGCAGCAGGGCGCTCATCGGCCGCGGTGCCGGATCGCGGTTCAAAACGCACCCCGGGTAAACGTTCGGCAGCGGGTGCAACCAGCGCGGATGAGTGGGAGCAGTATGTGCAACAATTCATCCAGCGCTACGCGCTCACAGAGGAGCAGGCCAGCCGCGCGAACAAGATCCTGAAAAGCTGCCAGTCGCAGCGAGACCGCTTGATGCGCAACCGCGCGGAACAGCTCGAAAGGCTCAACCGCCAGGAAGAGGCCTTGCGTACTTCATCGGACAACCCGAACAAGGCCAAAGAGCAGGCGGAGATAACCGCGCAGCGCGCCAAGCTGATGGCCCCGATCGACAGCATCTTTGACAAGCAGCTTAAGCCGCGGCTGGAGAAAATACCCACGCGCGCTCAGCGCGAAGCTGCCGAAAAGGCGCCCGCGGCCGGCCGGACAGCCCCGGGCAAGCCCGCGAGTGTCGTTCCCGGCAAGAGCGCAGCACCGCGGGTCGGGAAGCCCGGTGCGCCACCCACACTACCCAAAAAGCCGGTGCCCCCCGCCCCGCCGCCCGACTCGGAGGGATCTCCCGATAATCCCGAGGAGGAAGAAGACTACGAGGAGGAGGGGGAAAATAAGTAATAAGTAGGGGAAACACGGTGGTCTGACTGCCGGCCGGGGTCGGGGTGTCCCGTACCCGCCGACTGGTCAGCGTCAAGTCTCGGAACGAGCGGGCGGCAAAACTCCGCCGCACGGCAGAATCACGCCCACAGAACGGCCGATAGTAGGAATTGGAGCGGACGCCGCGCCGAACTGTGCGGGCTGTCCGCTTCAAACAAGACCGCACAAGGAGAGAGCATAATGCGAGCTTGCTTGAGGCGCGGCCGGATGTGGCTGCTCTGTACGGCGATCGGCGGGGTGGCAGTGTTGGAAGGTTGCGACGCGAGCGTACGAGCGGACGTGCTGAGCGGAGTCGGATCGGCAGCCACCGGACTGGCGACCACCTTCATTAACGCTTTCTTCACCGGGTTGATAAACAAGCAGTCGGATGATGCGCCCGTTGTGCAAAGGTTCGATCAGTCCGAGTTACGAGTTTTTTGCTAACGCCAGTATTTTGCTGACGCCAGTGTTTGCTAGACGCTGGCTTGATGCGTCGGGGGGCGCGCCGGGCTGCACGCGCTCATGTGGCGAAAAGCTGGATAAACCGCGCGTTAGGCTCACGCGGGTCCGGGGAGGTACGTCGCGCCCTGCCTGTGCTAGATCCGCAAGCGGCCGCGGCGGGGAACCATCGGCCGTTCCCGTCTTGATTTACCCGAATTAAGATCCCGCGCCGAACCACAGGTCGTACCATCAGTGTGCAATGGACCCGTTGCGTGGGTGGCGAGCGCCAGGCATGCGCGGGCGCGGCATTGCAGCGTGAGGTGCTCCAATGGCGGCAGGCGATTTGGATGTCGGCGACCGGAATGTGCACGGCTATGGCTCTGCAAAGGTTGCCAGTACGATCAATGTACTCGCGGGAATATGGCTGATCATTTCGCCCTTCGTGCTCAGATTCTGGCACGTATCGGCGGCAGCTTGGGACAACATCATCGTCGGCGTCATAGTGCTCGTGCTGGCCGCCATACGGGTGGCGCAGCCGACGCGCAATTTGGCGCTGAGCTGGATCAACCTGATTTTGGGCATCTGGTTGTTCATTTCGCCGTGGGTCCTGCGCTTCAGCCATGAACGGGCCGCGACGAGTAACGACGTGGTGCTTGGAATAATCGTGTTCGTCTGCGCGATCTGGAGTTTGGCGGCCAGTCCGCGTGTGGGCACACGGGGGCCCGCTTACGCGCCGTGACACCCGTCTACGTAATTGATGGGTTGACCGGCCGCGGGCCTTGGGACAACACACTTGCCGGCGCATTGACCGAAGGCGCGCGCCGCCGCAGGTTGCTACCGAGACTGTAAGCAGTGGGAGAGGTGTGCGGCGGTGTAGCCGCACATCTCGCGCGGTCGGAGTGCGGCGCGGTTGGCGTGCGGCGCTTTTCGGACCGAGCACTGCTTAAAGCTGCGCTTTAAGCAGTGGCACACGTGCTCTGAAGTGAAGGGGTCGGCGCTTGCAAGTCGAGACCGGGCGGATTAAGTTTTGAAACATGCGTTTCTGGTGTCGCATTGCCGCCTGTCTGGCTTCGGTTATGTGGGTGTGCCAGGCGGCTTCGCCATGCTCAACCTTCTACATACCCAATGGCGGGCGGCCGGTGGTGGGGCAGAACTACGACTGGGGGTTCGGCGACGGTTTCGCGATTGTTAATCAGCGCGGCCTTTCCAAGACGGCGGCGGTCCTGGACGTGCCGGCCAGTTGGACAGCCCGATACGGGAGCGTGACGTTCAACCAGTATGGTCGCGAGTTTCCGATCAGCGGGATGAACGAGGCCGGATTGGTGGTCGCCACGATGTGGCTTGAGGCTACGCAGTACCCCCGTCCCGACAGCCGGCCGGCGGTCAACTCGCTGCAGTGGATTCAGTATCAGCTTGATAACGCGGCGAGCGTCGATGAAGTCATTGTCAGCATCGAGCGCCTCCGCATCAGTCCGGTCGACCCGGCGCCGCTGCACTACCTGGTGGCGGATCGCCACGGGCAGTGCGCGGTCATAGAGTTCATCGAGGGGCAGGCGGTGTGGCGTGTGGGCGCGGGCCTGCCCGCGTGCGTGCTCACCAACAGCACCTACGATGACTGCCTGGCGCATCTGAAGCAGTACGCGGGTTTCGGGGGCACTGGCGTGGTTTCGCCGAGCCAGAGCTCGCTGGGCCGGTTCGCCTGGGCGGCCGACAGGCTGCGGCGCTATGAAGCGCAAGACCCCGAGCGTGCGATTGAATTCGCGTTCCGCACCCTGGCAGAAATTGCTCAGGATGCCGGCCGGGCGGGCACCCAATGGACTGTGGTCTACGACATTGCCGCCCGGCGGATTCACTTTCACACACGCGGCCGAGCGCAGGTCCGGACGATCGAACTGGGCGAGTTGAATTTCGCGTGCGGACGGCCGGTAACAGCGCTGAATCTGGCGACGGCTGCGGCGGGCGACGCAACGCCCGCATTTGTTGAGTACACCAGAGAAATGAACCGCAAGTTAATCGGCGACGCATGCCGCGAGACGCCGTTCCTCAAGTGCGTACCGCCGGTGCTGGTGGAAATGATGGCGGCCTATCCGGAGACGGCGGTGTGTGAAGACAAGTTAAAGTAGCGGGGTGGATAGCCGTCCTTCTCAAGCACGCACTCAAGTGCGCGCCGGCGCCGAGCCGGTTTGTGCTGACGCCGAGTCCGCCGCGTGAGGCCGCTGTGCACCACGCGGTGCAGGCTGGTGCTTCCAGCGACGGTGTACCCAAAGGTACTGCTCCGGCGCCTGCCGGATCGTGCCTTCCATGGCATGTGAAAAGGTTTGCGTGACCCAGCGCAGTGGATCCGCCTGCTGGTCCCATTCTTCCGGCTGGATGATCCGCTGCACCGCAATGCGATAGCGGAAACCGCGGCCGACGCGCGTGGCCGCTCCGACGATAATCGGTACGCGCTGCTGCATCGCCAGCAGGCCGATCGACTTGTAGGTCGAAGCCGGACGCCCGAAGAAGTCTACGAAAATGCCTTTGCGTCCGGCGTCCTGGTCGCCGATGAAACACAGCGTGCCGCCGGATGCAAGAATCGACTCGGCCGACTGCGTTGCGCCCTTCTTATAGAGCAGCGACAACCCGCCCGCCTGGCGCGCCCGCACCAGGTGGCGATTGACAAGCGGATTGTCCAAGGGCCGCATCACCGCCACCAGCGGAATACCCAGCCGGCAAATCGTGAAACCAAGCAGCTCGAAGTTGCCGAAATGCGCGGTAACCATTATCACGCCGCGCTCACTCAGCAGCTCGCGTAAAGCCGGGCCAAGCTGATGCAACTCTACATAGCGCGCCCAGGACCACTTGTTGATAATCCGCGGAGTCAGCCATAACTCCACCAGATAAAGTTGCGCGAAGTGCTCGAACGAACGCCGTGCGATCCGCCGCAGTTCTGGTTCGGTATAGCGATCGCCCAAGGAATGCCGCAGGTTTTCAAGGGCCCGCTCGCGATGCGAACGCTTCGCAAGCCACCATATCCGGCCCATCAAGCGCCCCGTCGCCAAATTCGTCTCTATCGGAAAGCAGCCGATGACGAGGCTCCAGAGCCGAAGTGCGGCATACTCCGTGGCATAGCGCAGCGCTATCAAAAGCGTAGGCGCCTCGGTCCATTCCAGCAGACGCTGTGTTATGGCACGCCACATCAGTCGCTACCGCCAGGCAAAGGCTGCGGGCCGGATGGACGGCTCGCGGCCGGCGCCGACGCCGGCTGCGCCGCCGCCAGAATGCTCATGATCTTCTGCCGCGCCTGGTCCGGAAGGCCGTCGGGGATTTTCAACTCCGGCTCCGGCCAGGGAGGCGGGACGTTTCCAAAGAGCACAAAGTGCCGCTTGAAGTCTCCGTAGGGCGTTTGGAGCCAGAGGTGATGGGCGGGCATGGTGCGCCCGGCCGCCGCCAACTCCTGCGGCGCTACGGCCAGCAGTTTCAAATAGTCTTCGAGACGAGCCACGAGCAAGAGTGGCTGGGTGCCCGAAAGCCGCGTGATGACTTCCTCGCCGATGCGGCGGGCTTCATAATCCCGATCACGACGTCCGCCTTGTTCCGCGAGCAACGCAAGTTGATCAATGACGCGCGGGAAGCGCACGTCGCCATACCAGGTTATGCGCGGCTCGTGCGTGGCGATGTCATACATGTTCGCACGCAGCGCGTGAGGCACGCGCTCGCGCAACTCGGCGGCGAAGGCCTGGAAGGGACGTTGCGACATCAGCTTGGGCATGAACTGCGGCCAGGCCCACAGCCACATCAGCCACATGGTCGCGACGATCATCCCAAACGCCGCATTTCCGCGCCGCCGCAGATAAAGCCAGGCGGCCGTGCCGAAGCCCAAGGCCATGATCAGCGCCACGCCCACATACGCCCACAGTACGTCGCGCCATTGATACAGTTCCGCCAGTTCGAGCCGCCCGCGCAGCTCCCACCAGCGATGCAGGCCGATACCCCCCGCGATCAGGGCGACCGGCAAGAGTATGAGGACGGCCGCGGCAGCCAACCGCACAAGCACCTCGGAGCGTTGGCGCTGCGGGTCAAAGAGTGCGGCCAGTTCAATCCCCAGCAGGACAAATATTGGGGGTAGCGCTGGAAGAAAATAGCGCAGTTCTTTGCCGGTCGAGGCGGTGAAGAACACCAGCAAACTGAAGAACCACAGCGCCATAAAGAGCGTGCCGTCGCGTCTGACACCCGGCTGCCGGCGGAAGGCCCTGCCCACGGCGGCCGGTATTGACAGGCTGAACGGCAGACAATAGACGGCCACCGGCACGAGGTAAAACAGCAGGTATGCCCAACTGTCCTGCCCTTCGACGTTGGGCAGATCGCCGGTGTAGCGGTCGAGGAACTCCACCCGCCATTTGGCCAAAGCCATGCCCTGGGAATGCACGACCGCAAGCGCCCAGGGCAGCCAAGGCAAGAGGAACAGCAGCAGTCCCAGCAAGTGCCAGGGGCTTGCCAGAATACGCCAGCGGTTCCGCACCAGCAGATACGCCAACACAGGCAGCCCGACGGCCGCCAGCGGCATGGGCATTTTGTACAACATGCCCAGACCGGCCGCGAAATAGCCGAGCATCCACAATGCCACGCGCTTGGGACCCGGCGATTCGATTTCCGAGCCGATCCAAAGAGCCGCCAGCGAGAGCGTACACAGTGCGGCCAGGCCCAGGTCAGAGGCGGCGCGGTGCGACCACAAAAGAATCAACGCACTGGAAGCCGTGGCAAAGCCGGCGAAAATCGCCGCCCGTTGGCCCGCAACGTGGAGCGTGAGCCAGAAGACGGTCATTACCAGAACAATGGCGGCGATTGCATTCGGAATGCGGGCGCTGACTTCGTCCACTTCGGTGCCGCGCACGATACTGGTGAGCATGACCGCCCAATATGGCCCCGGCGACTTCTGCATGCGCACTTCGCCGGAAAAGCGTGGCGTCAGCCAATCGCCTGCATGGCGCATTTCGCGCGCCGTTTGCGCCACCCAGCAATCAGTGGGTTCAAAACCCGCGCCGCCGTCGAGGTCGTAGAAACTCAACAGCGCCGTCCAGCCCAATAGCGCCAGCAGCCACGCCGCAACGCCCGCTCGCAAGTGCGGAACCGGCTGAGCGGGCCCGGCTGGCACACCCAGGGCCGGTTCGACCGCCGCCCCGCGTCCTATCACGCCGGCCCTCCGGGCGTCTGCGGCGGGGGATTGAGGGGGGCGGCGATCGCGTGATTAACCTGATTTATGAGCTCGACGTAGTCGGCCTGTACCCGCATCAGCTCTTTCAACCGGGCGTGGCCGGCGATTTGCGCCTCGAGGTCGGCGGCCTTGTGCTTATCGGCGACTTCAATGGGCCGGCGGGACGCCTCCAGCTCGCGCAGATGGTCCACATGCCGAGCGTAATCGCGCAGCAAGGTCTGCGCCTGCTGGTCTTGCCGCACGGCCTCCTGCGCCGCCAAGTAAGCCCGCACCCGCTCGTGCCGGGCAAGCGCCTCGCCAAGTTCACGCGCCTTCTCAAGCAATTCTGTCGCCGCCTGCATCTTCGCACCTGCCGATCTATACCGTTAGCCGTGCAGTATCGCCGCCTGCACACAGCCGGTATCATATCGTCGGCACTCGCGCTTGGAGAAGCCGGGCGGTAAAGGAGATACCTGTGTCCACTACCCGGCGGAAGTTGATGGGCGCGGCCGCGGCCGCAGCGGGATTCGTTTATGAACAACCAAGCTAAGCCGGCGAAAAAGCAGGGTTCAGTGCGCGGTCCCGGCGGGCCGCTGGTCATTGCGAGCGAGAACGGGGTCAACGCGTGCAAGCGCGCCATGGAGCTGCTGGCGGCCGGCGGCGATCCGGTCGACGCGGTCGTGGCCGGCATCAACCTGGTCGAGGACGACCCCGAAGAACACACGGTGGGTTACGGCGGCTTGCCGAACGAGGAGGGCGTGGTTGAGCTCGATGCCTGCGTGATGCACGGACCGACGTACAAGGCCGGAGCGGTAGCGGCCCTACAGAACATCCGCCATGCCTCAAGCGTGGCGCGGGCGGTTATGCAACACAGCGATCACGTATTGCTGGTGGGAGCAGGGGCGCTGCAGTTCGCCAAGGTGCATGGCTTCAAAGAGGAAGATTTGCTCACCGAGGAAGCTCGGCGCATCTGGCTGCGGTGGAAGGAGAAACTATCCGCGCACGACGGCGGGCAGCCGGAAAATCCTAACTTCCACTACGGCACGATTACCTGCATGGCTCTGACGGCCGGGGGCGACCTCGGCGGCTGCACGAGTACGTCCGGCCTGTCGTTCAAGATGCCGGGGCGCGTCGGCGACTCTTCGATCATCGGGGCCGGCCTGTATGTGGACAACGCGGTCGGGGCCTGCGGCTCAACCGGGCGTGGCGAAGCCAACGTGTTGAACTGCTCGAGTTTTCTCGTGGTTGAGCTGATGAGGCGCGGGGCCACGCCGGAGGAAGCCTGCCGGCAGGCGCTGCAGAGCGTCGCACAGCGCACCGAGCGGCGCCTAAGGGACGCGGAGGGGCGGCCGGCGTACAGCCTCAAACTGTACGCCATCCGCAAGGATGGGCTCGTGGGCGGAGCGTCGTTGCGCGGTCCCGGACGCATGGTCGTCCAGAGCCGCGATGAGAGCCGTTTGGTCGACATGCCTGCGCTTTTTCCGGCCCGTTCGAAGGAATAAGCTCGGGTGCCATGCCCAAGCCCGGCGACAGCGGGGCGCGGGCATGCCGTCTGCAATTGGCCTCGCACTTGGTTACGTGTTTACAGTCGCCCCGCACCTGATGCCGTTAACGAGGGCATGCCCGCGCTTACACCTTGGGCATGGCACCCACGGCGCGCACCCGTGGCGCGCACCTGTGGTTCGGGCGGCTGGACTGTAGTATTCTGCGCCAGTTCTTGCAGTAGGAGCCGAACGTGCCCCGACACAGCGTCATCGCTCGCCCCATGGTTCGCGGCCGCGTCAGTGGCCCGGCGTTTGTGTGCCGTCAAGCGTTTTCCTTTCTGGGCGACGTGGACATGGACAGCGGCGTAATTATCGCGCGCGGGCACGAGCATGAGGGCGAAACCATCGCCGGGAAGGTCATGATTTATCCGGAAACCAAAGGCTCCTCCGGCGGAT
>JAGPEO010000230.1 GCA_018056925.1 Phycisphaerae bacterium | reverse complement strand
GCGTTGCCCGAGCGGCGCTTGGCGACGTACATAAGCTGATCGGCCGCTTTTAGAAGTTGATCGATGTCTTGCGGCTCGTTCGTCGGGCGAATGTAAAGCAAGCCCGCGCTCCAGGCGACGTGCAACTGCTGGCCGTCGTGCGCCACGGTCTGCTTGGAGACCGTGGACACGACCTTGTCGGCGATATCGCGGGCGCTCTCCTGCGAGCAACCGGTCAACAGAATGACGAATTCATCGCCGCCCAGCCGGCCCATGATGGCCTGTTGCGGCAGCAAGGAACGACTGACGCTTACCGCCGAGCGCAGGACGGCATCTCCCAATGCGTGCCCGTACGTGTCATTGAGCTGCTTGAAATGATCCAGGTCCAGGTAACAGACCGCGATGGAGGTTCCGTAACGGGCGGCCTTGGCGAGCAGCTCCTTGGAGCGCGTCGTGAAGCCGTTGCGGTTCAGAACGCCGGTGAGCTGGTCGCTCGTGGCTTCGGATTCCAAGCTGGTCATGCGACGATGCAGTTGAGCGCCGGCTTCAGCGGCCTCGCGGACCATATCCGTGACCGTGCCCACCAGACGCGTCGTGTTGTCAGCCGCCTCGCGCGCCGTCGCGGCCAGCAGATCGGGCAACTTGCCCTCGGGCACCTTGCCCTCGTTGAAGAACGAGAAGAGGTGCGTGAACTCCGTCTGCACCTTCGACACGAAGTCCGCCAATTCCACCGGCGGCGTGCAACGAGCCAACAGCGCGGCCAGGGCGTCCGAGTCCTCGCGGTTCCACGCATTGCAGGCATGCGGCAACGAAGCCGCCGCGCTGGCGCCTTCCCGCAGGATCGGATTGGCGACCAGTTCCGCGAGCCGCTTGGGATCGTGATGAAACGCGATCGCGTCGACGAACAACTCCGGCAGTTCGAGTTTCAGGGCAATGGTGCGGCCGGCGTCGGCGTGGTCCACACCGAAACATTCGCGCTCGGCCGCCAGCAGGGCGGCGGCGCTGAGCCCGCGATCCTGCAGCAGGCAAAGGTATCGTTCGCGGGCGACCGAGTACATGACGCTTAGCGCGAAGTCCTGGAACAGACCGGCCACATAGGCCTCGTCCGCGCGCTTGGGATCAGTCAGGCTCGCACAAATGCGGGCCGCGACTGCTTTCCAAAGTGAGATTTGCCAAAAGATTTGCGATTCCGCCTGCGAGAGGTGCAGCTCGTTATGCAGGCCGCTCAGGCAGTAACTGATCGCCAGCGTGCGCACCGTGCCCAGCCCGAGCAGGTTTACCGCCATCTTGACGGTCGTGACGCGGTTCCGCACGCCCGCCCAGGACGAGTTGGCCAGCGCCAATAGCTTGGTACTCAGGGACGAGTCAGCCCCGATAACGCGGGCATAGTCGCCTGGCTCCGCATCGGGATTCTGGCCAAGCTCGACGAATTTCATTGCCACCGCGGCGGCGGTCGGCAGGTAAGACAGGGAGTCTATGCGCGCCTGCAACTGCTGATGCAGAGTCTCCCTGGCCTTCGGTCCAAGGACGGTAGCCTGGGTCATTCTTATCTCTGTTGCCCGGTTGTAAGACTTACGCGTCTCAGAACGGCCTCGCGGCTGACGGGCGCGCCGGCCTGTTACCGCACACCCGACGCCTGTGTGTGATCGACCATGCGCAACGGCGCATTCACTTCTTTTTTCTCTAAAGCAAGGCCGGTCATTCGCCGATCAGACCCCCATTCGGCCCTGTGTACTTGAATTTCGCCGGCCGAGAACAAACCGGCAGCCGTGAGTTACTCGATCTCGACGAACTTGCGGATGGCCCCAGCCAACTCGTCGACCGTATACCGCCGGCTGAGATCTATGGGCAAAAACGTGCCGTGGGCGTGCTCGCTGGCCAGAATAATCATGCGCCCGACTACCGCATAGCCCATTTCCTGCGGCATGTGCCCGGTAATGAAAATGTCCGCGTCGAGCCGCTGCGCCAGCAGTTCCAGCAGTTGCGGCGAATGATAACGCCCCCAGACCAGCGCGTACGTTGAGCCGCCGGGCTCCATATCACGCTCAGTCAGCTCGCGCTCAAATATCGATGGATCGAACAGCCCGACCGACAGCAAATCCGGCAGGCTATGCGAGAGAAACACGCGGTTCGCCAGCCGCGCCGCCAGCGGCAGCGACCGCAGATAATCATCCGCCGCCGCCAACACCAGGTCCGCCTCCGGGCCGTATAACTGCTGCACGCCGCGCTCGAAATCGTGTATTACCGACCGTCCGCCTTTGCTGATTTCGTGCCGTCGAAGCTGCGATAACTCGTGGTTGGATTGCAGAAAGTAGACGTTATCCGGGAAGTCGCACTTCCACGCCGCCGCCCGAACCAGCAACCTGATCGACAGATCTACCGGGGCCGAAAGCGGGTCGTCATGAATCAGCTCTTGCAACACCACCCGCCGCCCGGGACTGCGTTCCAGACGACAGAAACGCTGCAGCTTGTCGAAGTTGCGCAGGTTGCCGTGCAGGTCCCCCGTCATCACCAACTGGCCGGCCGACCCGAAGCGCAGCAGGTTGCCCTGCCGCTCCGGGTCCTCGCGGATCAGGGCGGCCGCCTGCTGCAGCCTGTCGGCTGCCACGCGGGCGTTGTCCAGGTCGTTCGCGGTCTGGCCGGGGAGCTTGGCGCCCATCTCAAACCTTGCCTGCCGGACGGATTACCGCGGAGGCGCTCTTCTGGTCCAGCAGGTGCTGCACCACTTCCAGGCGCGAGGCCACCTTGCGCATGTCCGGCGGACGCAACTCCGGGTTCGACTCGCAACATTCCATTATCAACCGCGAAAGTGACAGCGGCACCAGCGGATTCAATTCGCGCGGTGGAAGGCTCCCGCGATACTGCTCCAAAGCAATCTTCTTCGTCGCCGCAGGCCCGGCCGGCATCAGCGTCTTAAACCACTTGCCGGTCACCGCCCAGTACATCGTGGCCCCCAGGCTGAAGACGTCGGTACGATGGTCGATCCGCTGCCGCGCCACCTGCTCCGGGGCCATGAAGTCGGGTGTGCCCTGCAGACGCGTTTTGCGGTGCCCCAGCGGACAGCTCTGCCCGAAATCGATGATCTTCAACCCGCCGTTCTTCTCGAGCAGGATGTTGGTCGGCTTGATGTCGGCGTGCGCAAAGCCCGCCATGTGCATGGCGTGCAGTCCGGTCGCAACCTGCGTGAAAATGCTGACCATCTCACCCAAACGCTCCGGGCAACGGTCCTCCAGCCGCTCCCCGTCCACGTACTCCATGACCAGGAACAACTCGCGCGTCTTCAGCCAGCGCCGGCTGCGGATCAGTTCATAGCACTTGCGCAGGTAGGGGTGATCCATCCGCTGCGCCACGTGGAACTCGTTCTCCGCCTGTACAATGAAGCGCGCATCATCAGGGTTGCGGCAAACGACGTGCTTTATGGCGACCTGCTGCCGAGTAGTCCGTTCGTAGGCCAGGCTGATCGTCGCGCCCGCGCCGCGCCCGATGCGGCTACCCAACTCGTACTTGCGAATTTGGGGAATCTCGCTCATCGTGGTCATGGACGCCATGGCGGGGCGTAACACTCCGCGGCCCGCGCCGCGCGCCACACACCCCTATTCTACGCGCGTTCCAAGTAGGTTAGTCGAGGAACCGCTTGGCGACCAGCATGTCGCAGAGTTCACGGGCTTGCGCCGGAACGCCCGGACTCACGCGAGCATCCGAGTTTGCATCGAGGTGGATGGCCGGGGTACGCGACCCACGGCCACACGCAATGCTGTACAGTATCCCGAGCAGGCTCTGTTTCTGCTCTTCCGGCAGCGAACCCTGCTCGGTGCCCATGACGACCAGGCGGACCGACGACCCGCCCTGCTCGAAGCTGCAGTTACCATCCGGCATTATCAGGCACGCCGGCCCGTTCACCGCATCCCCCGGCTGCACATATTCGATTAGGATTTCCTCGATGGGTACACCCGCCTGCGCCGTGAGCGGTGTGGCCCGGGCGGATATTACCGGTGTGGGTTCGAGCCAGAGCAGAATGCGGGCCCCGGCCGTCATCGCCAGAATCAGGCAGATGACCACGCGGGCGTTGCGGGTGTTTGTATTCACGAGCCTTCCTCGCTCCACTCCAGAGAGCGTCCTTGCAGGGCCACTTATACCGCGGGGCGCGGGCAAATGCAACGGATAACGCCCAGAAGTCCCGCTAATCCATGAGAATTCACCGGCATTTAGCTTATCGGTTTCCTGCCTGCCCTAAGCGCCACCTCTCACCAGGAAGTATTCAGATTCGCGAGCGTCCGGCCAAGTCCGCCGCACCGCTCGCTCTTGGATTTTGTTGCCCCTTTCAAAATCCTGCCCGCCCCCCGCTATACTACGCTCCGGGAGACGCGCCACCGACCGCCGCGCTGCCCACGCTTATCCGCGGAGTCCGTCGTCACTCCGCGGCACATTGGTTGACAGGGACGCATCGGCTACTGCGGCCGGGAGATTGAGCGCGTGCAGAACGCGAAGTTTTACTTGGAAACGTTCGGCTGCCAGATGAACGTGTTGGACAGCCAGCTTGTCGACGGCCAACTGCGGCGCCTGGGGCTTGAACGCGTGACGGACTGCCGCCAGGCCGACATCATCCTTTTCAACACGTGCAGTGTCCGCCAGCACGCCGAGGACAAGGTTTTATCGCGCCTGGGAGGCTTGCAGCACCTGAAGCGGCGGCGCCCAGACGTGATTATCGGGGTCCTAGGCTGCATGGCGCAGCGCCAAAAGGAAGAGCTGTTCTCCAAAGTCCCGCACCTGGATCTGCTCTGCGGACCAAGTGAGCTGCAGGACCTCCCGGCTTTGCTGCATGAGGCCCATGAGGGCCGGCGGCCAGTCGCCGCCTTGACCGGAAAACAATCGCATCGGCACGCCCGATCACGTAAGCTCTCCCCGCAACCCGAGCTCTCGCCAGAGCCGGCGCTTACGCCGCGATCGACTGAGTCACCCGATCCGTCCGAACCAGCCGAAACGCCAGGGCCCGCCTTTGACGACGAGCGCCTCGAAGCCCTCGACCTCTCCCGCACCTTTGCCCCGGGCGAAAACGTGCTTCAGTCATACGTTCGGGTGCAGCGCGGCTGCGATAAATTCTGCACCTACTGTGTCGTGCCCTTCACGCGCGGCCCCGAGCGCAGCCGGCCCCCCGAGCATATCGTGGACGAGGTCCGCCGCCTCGCAGACTGCGGCTGTCGCGAAGTGACGCTGCTTGGCCAAACGGTGAACTCGTACACCTGGTGCGAAGCGCACACCGCGGTTCCTTTCGCCCGTCTGCTGGAGCAGGTCCAGGCCGTCCCCGGCATCGACCGCGTTCGCTTCGTGACCAGCTTCCCGGCCGACTGGGACGCCGACATCTTCCGGGTAATGCGCGATTATCCGCGCGTGATGCCCTATCTGCACATCCCCGCCCAAAGCGGCTCGGACCGCATACTGCGACTCATGCGCCGCGGGTACACCGTCGCCGAGTATCTGCGGCTGATGGACGCCGCCCGCCAATACGTTCCGCATATCGGACTGGCCGGCGATTTCATTGTGGGTTTCTGCGGCGAGACGGAAGAGGACTTTCAGGCCAGCGCTGACCTCGTGCGCCGCGTGCAATACCAAAACATCTTCGTCTTCAAGTACTCCCCCCGCCCCGGCACCGTGGCCGACCGCCGCCGCTCCGACGACGTGCCCACGGAGGTAAAAAACCGGCGCAACCAGGAGCTGCTCGCGATACAGGCAGAAGTCAGCCTCGTCCAGAAGCGCGCCCTGATCGGCCAAACCTTCGAAGTTCTGGTCGAAGGCTTCAGCAAAGCGGCTAAAAGGCTGGCCGCCGCCGAGGCGCCGTCGCCCTCCGGCGGGGCCGCGGCCGTTCGCCATGCACCAGCCCGCATCCGTGATGCATCCACGATCGACTACCCGCAATCCGAGCAGGACCGCGGCCGCGAGATCGCCCGCACCGGCAGCCCGGGTTGGGGTCTGCCGGGCCAATCCGTGACCCGCCAGCTCGTCGGGCGCACTCCGACCGACCAGATTGTGGTCTTCGAGGGCGATCCGGAACTGATCGGGGGCCTGGTAAGCGTACGCATCGAGGCCGCTTCAGCGCTCACGCTCTTCGGCTCGGTTCAGGCGGTCGTCTCAGCAGCCCGCACCGTCGCAGTCCCACACTCGCGGCCCCTGCCACTGCTGACGGATTAGCCCGGCTGAGCCCGGACCCGCTTGGCAATTCGGTCGAGATGCTGGTCCGTGAGCTTCGCCCTCCCGCGCTGCTCACACGCCCGCGTTGGCGGCCTACTCGCCCGTGATCCACGGCGCCTTGCGCTTCTCCAGGAAGGCCGTGATGCCTTCCTTGGCGTCCGAGCAACTGAAGCACTTGCTGAATTCGGTTATCTCGTCGCGCTGTAGCATGGCCCGCTTGGCGCGGGTGATTGCGTGCGGCGAGCCGGGTTCCATCAGCTTGAACCAGCGCTGCAAGGCGGCGTCAAGCTCTTCGGCGGTCGGCACGACTTCATCAA
>JAGPEO010000229.1 GCA_018056925.1 Phycisphaerae bacterium | reverse complement strand
GGCGTTATCTCGGGCTGCATCGCGTGGGCGAATTCAAGTGCCATCACCTGGCGTTCACGCAGGACGACCTGGACTGGCAAATCTGGATCGATGACGACGAACAGGCCCTGCCGCGCAAGCTGGTAATCGACTACCGCAGCCTGCCCGGCTCCCCGCAGTTCTCTGCCGTTATCGTCAAATGGGATACAAAGCCGGAACTTAAGGCTGACGATTTTAAGTTCGAGCCGCCGCCGGGCGCTACCAAGATCGACATGCTGCCCGTTGAACCGGAGCAGCAGGACTAGCGCCCCAAAACTCTAAGGAGGATGAGCCATGACCATCCGCACAAGCTTCATCGGCGCGATCGCACTGGGGATAGCGGCTTTGCTAATGGCCGACGTAGCGGCCGCGGCAGACGCGAAGCCGGCTCAGAAGTCGGCTCAATCGGGCCAGCCCACGGGCTCGGTCCGCCACAGCAGGAAGCGAACGGCTCGGCCGCCCGCCGCCGGCACCGCTGCTCAGCAGCGCCAGACCCGCGGCACGCCGCAAGCCGCCACGCCCCGCAGCGGTGATGACCGCGCGCGGCGCGGTTCGAGCACGCCCGTCACGCGGGCCGACGACCGCGATCAGCGGCGTGACTCTGAACGCGGCACTCGCGGGCGCAGCGTTGAGCGCGACGTTCGCCGCTCAGACGACCGCCACCGCGCCCCCCTTCTGCATGAATACCGCGGCGTTCGCCGGCCAAACGTCGGCCACCGCGAAATCTACGACGGGCATGGTTCCGTCCGCGCGTACGGCAAGCGCCCGGCCCGCGGCAGCGTGTTCCTGCGCCCGCCGGAGCGCTGCGAAGTCGTTCATCATGGGCCGCGCCGTTACTTCGTGTACGACGACGTTTACTACGTAGAGCGGCCGGTGCTGGGCGAGGTTCGCTATGTAGTGGTGCCGCCGCCGGTGGGCGTGCGCGTGCGGCGTCTCCCGGAAACGGCGGTCGCGATCCAGATCGGCGGATTCAGCTTCTACTATTGCGATGACACGTACTACAGGGTCGAGTATGTCGACCACGGGCCGGAATACGTGGTGACTGAAACGCCGCTGGGCGCCTCCATCCTGCAGCTTCCGGAGGAACATGAGCCGGTCGTGGTGCAGGAGGTGACGTACTACCGCGTGGGCAAGGTTTTCTACCGGCCGTACTTCCGCGAAGGCCGCGTCGTTTACGTCCACGTACAGCCGCCACGGTAAAGAGCGGGCCGGGGGGCGAACTCAAACCGGCCCGTACGCCCATAACCCTAGCGCAAGAGAAGGCCTCGCGCTCCAAAGCCTGGATCGCGAGGCCTCGTTCATTCAGCATTCCGGGGCGGAAGAATCCTACGCCAAATTCATCGTCATCAGGAACACCGCGTTCGAATCCGTCTTTTCCAGCCGCCCGCGCAGCAGCTCGACCGACTCGACCGGGTTCATGTCGCTCAGCACGCGGCGGAGCAGGTAGACCTTCTCCAGCTCCTTCGGATCGAGCAACAGCTCTTCCTTGCGCGTGCCCGAAGCGGCGATGTTGATGGCCGGCCAGATGCGTTTGTCGACCAGACGCCGATCCAGGTGCAACTCGCTGTTACCGGTGCCTTTGAACTCCTCGAAAATGACCTCGTCCATCTTCGAGCCGGTATCGACCAGGGCCGTGCCGATGATCGTCAGGCTGCCGCCCTCTTCGATGTTGCGGGCCGCGCCGAAGAAGCGCTTCGGCTTCTGCAGGGCGTTCGCGTCAACACCACCGGTCAGAATCTTGCCCGAGTGCGGCACTTCGGTGTTGTAGGCGCGGGCCAGACGCGTGATCGAGTCGAGCAGGATCACCACGTCGCGCCCGTACTCAACCAACCGCTTGGCCTTGTCGATGACCATCTCGGCCACCTGCACGTGCCGGCTGGCCGGCTCGTCAAAGGTCGAGCTGACGACCTCGGCCTTGGTGGCGCGCTCCATTTCGGTCACTTCCTCGGGCCGCTCGTCGATCAGCAGGATGATGACGATGGCGTCCGGGTGGTTCGTGGAAATGGCGTTGGCCATCTTTTGCAGCAGGACCGTCTTGCCGGTGCGCGGCGGGGCCACGATCAGCATGCGCTGACCTTTGCCGATCGGCGTCACCAGGTCGACGATGCGCATGTTCAGCTCGGTCTTGGTGGTTTCGAGGAACAGGCGCTCGTCCGGGTGCAGCGGGGTCAAATCTTCAAAGTTCGTCTTTTCGGTCACCGCCTCGGGCGACTCGAAGTTGATCGCCTCCACCCGCAGCAGCGCGAAGTAACGCTCCGACTCCTTCGGCGGGCGAATCTGCCCCGCGACGATGTGGCCGTTACGCAGGCCGAAGCGGCGAATCTGCGAGGGGCTCACATAGATGTCGTCCGGGCAAGGCAGGTAGTTGTACTCCGGGCTGCGCAGGAAGCCGAAACCGTCGGGCAGAATCTCCAGCACGCCCTCGCCGTACAAAAGGCCGTTCTGCGCGATCCGCCGCTTGAGAATCTGGAAGATCAGGTCCTGCTTGGGCAGGCCGACGAAGTCCTCGATGCCCTCGGTCTTGGCAACCTCGTGCAGCTCGGCCACGGTCATCTTCTGCAGATCCGTAATGTGCAGCTCGCCGCGCTTGACACGCTCGTACTTCTCGTGCGTTTCGCGATCAATCGCCGTGCTGTTCTCGTCGCGCCGCCGCCGCTTGTGCTGGCGATCGTCCTCCGCCGGCCGTTGCGGCGACTGTTTGACCTTCTCACGGGTGTTGGTGAGCGGCTGCGGCCCGTCGTCCTCCATCTCATCGATGGGCGATTCGTAAGCGGCGGGCTTTTCAGGCGGACGTTCTTCGGCGACCGGCTCGGCCGGTTCAGGGGCGGGGGCTACAGGGGCCTCGACCTCCTCCGGCATGGCCTCGATGACATCCTGCAGCTTCTTCTTGGTACGAGTGCGTGTGGTTGCCTTTGCCATTTCAATAGACTCCAGATATGGACCCCGGCGACTCTCGTCCGGGACATGTTGCCGATTTTGTCAGCCCCGGCTGGCCGAACTCAACGGCCCTCCCTTAAAGCGGGAGGTGATTTCCTCAAGGATGACACTTACCTGCGGTCGCAACCGGTCCGGGGGGCCATCATTGTCAATGATGAAATCCGCTCGCGCCCGCTTTACCTCCAAAGCTGTCTGCCATTTTTCCCGTCCCCGCAGCTGTTCTTCCGTCCACTTGCGGGAAGCATTCACCCGCTGCAATCGCTGTGCCTCGCTCGCCTCAACGAAAATAATCGCGTGACATAGACGATCGAGGTTGCTTTCGATCAGAAGCGGGGAGTCAAGGATGACGGCTTTGACCGCTTGGTCTTCTCTAACCGCCTTAATAATATCCGCTCGCATCTGGGCGATCAAGGGGTGCGTCAGCTCTTCCAGACGCTTCCGCGAAGCAGGGTCGGCAAAAACAATCTCCGCAATCCGGGCCACGTTCGGCAGGCCCTGCTCATTCACCACGTCCGGACCCCACCACTGCCGCAAGCGCGCCAGCACCTCCGGCCGCCGCAACACCTCGCGGTTCAAGCTGTCTGAGTCGATTACCAGGCACCCCTGGCGTCCAAACTCGGCGGCCACCGTGGATTTACCCGCCCCGATCCCACCGGTTAAACCAATGATCGGTTTGGTTGATTCCATGGAATTACCGACCCGCCCAGCCCTGAATATTACGCATGGCCGCGAAAAAAAGCAGAACGCGGCGTTAAATTCGGGGGACACTCCTGTACCGGGCCGCCGACCCAGCGCGCTGGGCGGTTTTCGGTTAAACGCACCGGATAGTCTGCCGACCCAACCCAGCCCTGTCAACCCGTCAGCGCACCCGCCCTGAATGCCCCGCCACCAAGCCCCGCTTCAGGGGTTTTGTCCGGCCGCGAGCCCCGCCAAAGCCTCCCCGCTTTTATTGCCGGCTACGACTAAGCGCCCACAATCCTCGGCGCCGGGACGGGCGCGTCAAAAGCTGCCGCGATGCCGTGCTCGGTCATCTGCCACACTTTCTTCTGTAGCTCGCGGTCCGAAGGCTGCACCAGGTCTTTACGCTTAAAAATGTATGTGTTTGGACCCGGTACATCCGCCAGGCGCTCGTAATTCTCGTCTATCCATGGCCCCAGGAGCATCGTCGGCGCACGGTCGTCCGGCTTAGCCGGGCCTTGCACCTTCAGGTAGTCGCTCACCGAAATCACGATCACCGTCGGCGGTTCCGCCGGCAGCTTCTCTTGCAGTTCCTTCAGCACGAAATCGGCGTGATGGCGGACCTGGCCAACCTTCTCGGTCGTCGTAAAACGTACCGCGTTTGTACGCCGCGACCACAGATACACGCCGGGGTAGTAACCCAGGCACTGTATCTTGTCCTCCGGCCCCGTCACCGTCTTCACCGCCTCACCCAGCACTTCCCATTCTGCCGGCTTGTGCTGAAGGAAACGTGGCACCCACACCATCGAAAACTGTTCGAATTGGCGCTCGAGCGCGTCAAAGCCAAAGTACGCGATCACCACCACCGCCGCTGTCGCCCAGGCCCGTCGCTGCATCACCACCAGCAGCCGCATCTCCGCCTGCAGCATGTTGATCAAATACGAGGCAATCAGCATGAGCGGCGGAATCGTCGGCACCAGGTAGTGCCGAAACGCGTGCGGACTGAGCAGCGCCCCCCAAACCGACCACAGAAACCACAACACGAACAGCACCATGTAACGCGGGCACGCCGGCCGCAACGCCGTCAACGACTCCTCAATCTCGCGCGGGCGATAGTACGGCCGCAGCCGCCACAGCACCGCGTGAATGCAGGCCGCAATCGCCATCAGCATCGGCAGCAGCAGAATGGGGAACAGGTGATTCTTCAACAGATAGTACGTGAGGTACTTGTACGGGAAGCCGCTCGCCCCCGCCGCGAAGTACGTGCGATTAAAGCCAAAGGTCGCAAACAACGCCTCGCCCAAGGCCCCTTGCCAGGCCAGGTAGCCGGCTGCGACCGCCAGCGTCAGCCCGACGCCGCAGCCCACCAGCAACCCGCGCCGCAGCCACTGGCGCCACGTTATGTCACGCGTGATGGCCAACAGCGTCAGGTGCATCATCATGGCGGCGCAGGCCGCCAGGCCGGTTTGCTTGAACAGAAACGCGCAGCCGCACAGCAACCCCGCCAGCAGCCACTTCCAGCCGCGATCCCGCGCGAAGCCGCGTATATACAACAGCACCGCCGCCAGCTCGCACGCCACGAGGAAGGTCTCGGTACGGTTCGTCCCCCCTGTGAAGTACCCGTGCGTCAAGTAGAAGCCCAGCAGAGCCGTAGAGAACGCCGCCGCGCCGCGATAATAAAGGGAGGCGCATATGCCGAAAAAGCAGGCGAAGCTGACCAGCAAGGCCAGCGAGCACATGCCGATCACGCCCAGGTAGCTGTCGCGCCCCAGCAGCATGCCCAGCGCGTTAATCCAATAGATGCCCGGCGGCTTGTTGTCCCACACGTCCAGGTAGACCGTCGCGCCGTGCGCGATGCGCCACCCGAAGTACCCGAACATCTGGTCGTCAACTACATCGGTGCGCCAGTACGCGATGAATTGCGACAGCACGATCAGCGGAACGATGAACAGCGCCATCGCCAGCAGCAGCACCGGCCACGGCGAGGGTTTGTATGGATCGTGGATCGTGTCCTGCACCACGGCCATGCCCGTGGCGGTAGTCTCGTTCATGTTCAGCTCAACTCACGAGTTCTTCAAAGCCCGTTGCAGGCGCTCCTGTACCCCGCCCCAGTCTATGAGCTCCGCAAAGGCTTTGATGTAGTCGGCCCGCCGGTTCTGATATTGCAGGTAATAGGCGTGTTCCCAGACATCCAAAACCATCAATGGTACGCAACCCCAGATCGTCTGGTTTTCGTGCTTTTCAGCCGCCAGCACCACCAGCCGCTGCGAAACCGGCTCCAGCGCCAGTATCGCCCAGCCGCTGCCCTGCACTTGCACCGCGGCCGCGTTGAACTGCCCGCGGAACGCCTCCAGCGTCCCGAAGTCGCGCAGTAGCATCTTGGCCAGTTCGCCGCCGGCCGGCGGGTCACCGCCCCCGTCCTTCTTCATGCTGTTCCAATACAACGTGTGCAGGATGTTGCCCGAAGCGTTGAACGCCAGGTCCTCAGTCACGCAGCGCACGCGCTTGATGGCATCGCCCCCCTCGCGCCGAATCTTCTCGAGCTGCGCAAACGCGTTGTTAGCCCCCTTCACGTACGCCGCGTGATGCTTGTCGTGGTGCAGTTTCAGCGTCTCCGCGCTGATATACGGCTCCAGATCCGCATAACCGTACGGCAACGGCGGCAACACATACGGACCGGTCGGCTCTTCACCCTCGGCCGGCGGCGGCGCCTGCGTGTCCGGCGCCTGCTGAGCCATAGCCGGCAGACCATCAACCAGCAACCAGCCGCCGATTGCGGCGCCCGTGGCCCCGATGACCTCACGACGAGTCAGCGCTGACATTTCGGCCTCCTGTCGCCACGGCTGGGA
>JAGPEO010000228.1 GCA_018056925.1 Phycisphaerae bacterium | reverse complement strand
TTGCGCAGGTTCGACCGCAGCGTCGCCTCGTTGTGCGCCGGCCGCATCCCACGCCCACCCCCGCCCGCGGCCGCCTTGATCATTACCGGAAAGCCGATCTTTTCGGCCACCGCAACCGCCTCGTCTTCATTGGACACCGGCCCGATGCTGCCCGGCACGATGGGCACCTTGGCGCGCTTGGCCAGCTTGCGCGCTTCGACCTTGTCGCCCAGCAGACGCATGGCCTCGGGGCTCGGCCCGATGAACTCGATCCGGCAGTCGCGGCACATCTGCGCGAAGGTCGCGTTTTCGGCCAGAAAGCCGTACCCCGGGTGAATCGCCTGAACGTCGGCCACTTCCGCGGCCGAGATGATGGCCGGCGCGTTCAAGTACGAAAGTTGCGGCTGCTCCGGACCAATGCAGATCGCGTCATGCGCCAGGTTCAAATACGCCGCATCGCGATCCGCCCGGCTGTAAACGGCAATGGCCTCGATACCTAGATCGCGGCAGGCCCGCAGAATCCGCAGCGCGATCTCGCCGCGGTTGGCTACCAGAATGCGCTTGAACATCACGATCTCGCCAGAGGGGTTTCGCCAGTTCGGCCTACTCGTGCGCCAGCGAGACCGCGAACAAGGGTTGGTCAAACTCGACCGCCTGCGCGTTCTTCACCAGCACCTTCGTGATTCGCCCGCTCACTTCGGCCTTGATCTCGTTGAAGACCTTCATCGCCTCGACCAGGCAAACCACCGTATCCGGTCCAACCTCGTCGCCCACGTTGACGAATGGCGGCGACTCCGGATCGTGTTGCGCGTAAAACGTACCCACCATCGGCGAACGGATCAGATATTCGTCCGGATCGGCCGGCGGTGAATTACTTGCCTCCTCGCCGCTTGTCGGCAGCACCTGCGACGGCGCTGCGCTAGGCACGGCTCCGACCGTTGGCTGCGCCACCATTCCACCGGCCGCCGCCACCACTGGCGGGAACCCGCGCCGCAGCAGAATATGCGTTTCGCCTTCGCGCAGCTCCACGCGGGTCAAGTCGTTCTCGACCATGAGCTGCACCAAATTCTTCAATTGGTTTATGTCCATCGGCTCTCTACTGTGCCACTGCCGCTAAGCAGCGGCCGGCAACCACTGCTCTTGAGCAGGGCGTTGATTTCAATCGGGTTTGCGGGCAGCGCCCGCGCAGTGACCCCTGGACCTTCGATCCCATTCTATTTCGGATTCTCAATCTCCATCGACGTTAATACCCGGCATCCATCATCCGTGATCAGAATGTCGTCCTCGATCCGCACGCCTCCGACGCCGGGCACATAAACGCCCGGTTCAATCGTCACCACCATCCCCGGCTCCAAAACCGTGGTGGAGTTCATCCCCACCCGCGGCGCCTCGTGCACGTCCAGCCCCAGGCCGTGGCCAAGCGAGTGTGCGAACTGTTTGCCGTAGCCGGCCTTGCTGATCACGTCGCGCGCCACCTTGTCCAGGGCGTGCGCCGTCATGCCCGCCCTAGCTGCTTCGATCGCCCGATCGTGCGCCTCGCGAACGACCGCGTTGATCTTCACCATTTCCCGCCGTGGCTTGCCCAGCCAGATCATGCGCGTCAGATCGCTGCAATACCAGCCGACTTGCGCACCCCAATCGACCAGGATCGGCTCATTTTCGGTCACCGGACGCGTCCCCGGCTCATAGTGCGGCAGCGAGCTGTTCGCGCCGCATGCGACGATCGTCGGGAACGACGGCCCCTGCGCCCCCAGCATCTTCATCTCGTATTCCAGCCGGGCGGCCACTTGCTGCTCGGTCACGCCGGGCGAAATCCACTTACGCAGGCGCTCGAACGCGCGCTGGGCGACGTCGATCGCCTTGCCGAGCGACGCCACCTCGCCATCGTCCTTGCGCGTCCGCATTTGCCCGATCACCCCGCCCGCCGCTACCAGGCGGGTCGGCCTCGCCCACTTCTTCAGCTCGTTAAAATCCGCCAGACTTATCTGACCCGGATCAAGCCCCACCCGCGCCAGCTTGTACCGGCCAATGATCTCGGCATTCGCCTTCTGCGTCCGCAGCTTCCGCAGAACCGCCTTGGCGAAGGGCGCTTGGATCGAAGCCGCCTCTGCAAACCGACCATCGGTCAGCAACACAACGGCTCGCGGGGTCACGAGCACCATCCCGTCCTCGCCGGTGAAGCCCGTGAGCCAGATCTGATCCATCCGGTTTAGAACAAGATATCCATCCAATCGCCGCCGGCTGCACTCCGCCCGCAGAGCCGCGATGCGTTCCGCGTATGGGGCCGGAATTCCGCGTCCGCTCTTGGGCGGCGAATTACGGACGGATTTCGCCCGCGCGCCAACTCTGTTGCTGTCTTTCATTTCTCAGCGCTCCGAAAACCGGTGTCGGCAATGCCTTGCGGGCCGGGCCGCGCCCCGGTTCCAGAGGCAATTTAACCCCGCGCATCGGGCCTGACCAGTGGGTAGTGCGCCTCCGAGCGGATCGCAGGCCGCGAACATCGATTCGATAACGCCGATGGAGTAATCAGAAAACAGAGTCGGGAGTCAGGTTCGCGCTGCTTGGAACCCGACCCAAAAGTCGCCAAACGCCGCCGCCGGGCGGGCATCGCTAATCGCCGGCCTTCGCAGATTTTGCTTGGAGGTCGCAGGCAACGCGTGATAATAATTAGTGGTATGGCGAGCCTCTCTCTGACAGCTTTCGAGACGCCGGCGCACTCTAAGATCTCCGCCATTATCAGGAACAGGTCCACAAATCCGGTTGACGTGCGCGCCGCGGCGTTGCACGGCCTCCAGCTTGGCCACGCCCGGATAATCCTCGACGTTGGTTGCGGCTTTGGATTCATGACCGAAGCGGTCGTGCCACGCGTTCGGCCCGACGCCCAGTTCGTTGGCGTGGACGCCGGCGCCGGCAACGAGCAACCGTACTTAGCACGCCTGCGCGCGGCCGGCGGCCAGGGGCGCTTCGTCTGCCGTCGGCTGCACGCAGAGTTGTCCTGGCCGGACGCGCACTTTGACTTGGTGCTGGCCTCATACGTCCTGTACTTTTTCCCGGGGCTACTGCCGGAAGTCGCGCGCGTGCTGGCTCCGGATGGGCTGCTGATCGCAATTACCCACGCCGCCCATTGCGGCACTAGCCTGGCAGACCTGATCGATATCCCCGACTTGCGCGCCCGCTGGCAGGCCTTGATCGGTCGTTTTTCCGGCGACAATGGTGCGGCGCTGCTGGAACCTTGGTTCAAAATCGTCGAACGCGTAGACTATCCCAACGCCCTGGTCTTCACGAGCGAGCAGTGCGACGAATTGCTGGCCTATCTCGAGTTCAAGCTGCGGCTGCTGGCGCCGGAGGTGCTGGCGTCGGAGGCGCTCGCCCGCGCGGCGCGTATCCTTGCGGCCGAAGGACGGATCGTGCTCGCCAAAGATGACGTAGTCTTCCGTTGCAGGCAGCCGCGATGCCGCTGAAGCCCCGTTTTTGCGCCCAATGCGGTGCGCCCGTCACGACGCGAAGTTTGCAGGGACGCCAGCGCGTCGTCTGTTCCGCGTGCGCGACGGTGTTTTACGAGAATCCACTGCCGGTGGCGGCGACGGTGCTGCTGAATGAGCAGCGCGAGGTTCTGCTGGTCAAACGGCGGCGGGACCCGCACCGTGGGCAGTGGTGCCTGCCGATGGGGTTCGCCGAATTGGGCGAAACCATCGCGGATACCGCGCGGCGCGAGTTGCAGGAAGAGACGGGTGTGGTGGGGCAAATCGTGCAGTTGCTTACGGCCGACTCCATGGCCAGCGACTTTTATGGTGACCTGCTGATCGTTACGTTCGAGTTGACGAAGGTCGGCGGCGCCGAGCAGGCCGGCGACGACGCGGAGGAAGTCGGTTACTTCCCCATCTCGCACCATCCGCCGTTGGCGTTTGCGGCTAACGAGAAGGCGGTGCTGGCCTGTTGTTCGGCGCATCAGGAGGCGTGGGCCATACAGGATTCGTTTGCGAAGCTTCGCAGCAGTGAAAGCCAGCCGTTGCTGTCGGATGAGCTGGCGGCGCTAATCCAGGAGCACTGCGAGGAACTGGCCCGGCTGTGGCTGGCGGATGTGCGATCAAATCCAACCACGCCCTCATACCACCGCGGCGACGCGGCCGAACTGCTGGCGCGCGGCACGCAGGCGGTGGCCGAACTGAGTCGCTGGCTGACCGGCCAGACGCCGAATGCGAAGCTGAAAGCCTTCTACCGGGACGTGGCCGGAGAGCGCAAGGCGGACGAATTCGCGCTGCACGAGGTGCTCAGCGCGGTCGCGCTGCTAAAAAAGCAGGTTTGGAACTTCGCGGCCGCACACGTCACCGGAGGCCGGCCGATCGACGCCTACCGGCTGCTCGAGCTGAGCCGGCGAATTGCCGTATTCTTCGACCTGGCGATGTACCAAGTGGCGCGCGGCTACGAGAGCGAGGCGCAAGGCCCGTGAGGCCTCGTGGCGGGCGGGGCCACCGTTTGTCCGCACCGGGCTAACGGGCGCGGGGCGATAGGCGGCGCTTCAAGTGCATGCACCAGCGCCCGGCTTTCTCGCGCCGGCTACCGGAGGGGAAAAGGGCGTAGCGCCACCGGTACAGAACCTGTAACAGTGCCCACCCCGTGCTTCGGTAGATGTCGTCCAGCCGGTGCCGGAGGTCGGCGGAGCCGCGCTGCTCAGACCGGTATAGCGCCTCGAGCGTTTCGTTTCGTTCCCTGAGCAGGTCCAGTTCATCATGCACTTGCAGCAACACGTGGCGAAGCTGCGCCGGCGTCAATTCGCCCGGTTCCGCCGCATCGCACTGTGCGACCTGGGCGGCCAGCTTCGCATCCAGTTCCGCCAGGCGCGCATGCAGCCGGCTTGCATCATCCACCCCGCCCGCACCGGCGCCGGGCGATGCAGCGGCTGTTTCGCGACCGCAGAGCTGGAGGTAGTACTGGTCCGCCACTGCCGTCATGCGGTGCAATTCGATGACTTCGGCCGCCCATTCCTCTGCTAGCCCTGCCGGTATCACCGGCCGCGGCGCCGCGCGGCGCTGTTCGATCGCCTCTCCCAGCAGCGTCAGCAGCCGCGCACGCATCTGGTCCAGCCGGAAGTGCTCTTCGACCCGCGCGCGGGCGGCGCGGCCCATCGCCTTCAGCCGCTGTGGCTGCCGCAGCCAATCAGCTAGCACGCGCGCGTAACTTTCGGCCTCGGCCTCGGAGCTGCTGCGCGGCAGGAGAAGGCCGCAATCCGGTGTTACCAGCTCGCGCTGGCCGCCGACGTCCGCGCCGAGCACGGCCACACCGCAGGCCATCGCTTCGTAGACCGTTAGCGCGATGCCCTCCCAAAGCGACGGCAGAAAGAATAAGTCCGAGGTGCACAGCAGATCGCGAATGCGCTCGGCCGGCTGAGCGCCCAGCAGCCGCACGCGCTCCGCAAGCCGATGCTCGGCAATCGCCTGCTCCACGACGGCGCGCTCCGGGCCGTCGCCCACCAGCAGTGCGGTGAAATCCACGCCCCCTTTCGCCAGCCGCCGCAGCGTGCCCATCAGGACGCGCGGCTGCTTTTCGGCATCCAGCCGGCCGACGAAGGTCACCACCGGGCGCTCGGCAGGCAGGTTCAGCTCCGCCCGCACGGCTTGCCGCGTATCAGGGCACGGCCGCCAGAACTCGGTGTCGACGTTCGCGTATAGGATTTTTATCCGGCTTGGGTCCGCGCCGCGCCCCACCAGCCAGTTCTTCAGGTGCTCGGAAGTTACGAGATTCAGGTCCAGGGTCGGCTGAAACGCCGCCGCGCACCGCCCGTATCCGCCGTTCTTCCACTCCGCGAGCTCAGAATGGCAATAATCGACATAGGTTGGGCCGGGGCAATGAGCGCGCAAAAAGGGGAGCAGTTGGTAACCCAGCTCGGTGCCGCTGACCATAACCACGTCCGGCTGGCGCGAGTCTATCAGCGTGGCGATGGCGGCCGGATAGTCCGGCAGTCGCAGGAACCGATCCAGCAGAAAAACGTCGGGTGTGTAGCGTGCGAACTGCGGCGCCCAAGCGTGCTCGCCCGGCTGTGTGGCGACCAGCGTGACTTCCCAACCGGCGGCCCGCAGCGTCTGAAGGAAGATCAGGCACAGTCGCTCCGCGCCGCCCAGGTCCATCCGCGGGATGATCATCAGCAGACGCGGGCTCTTCTTCGCCAGGCGGTTTATTCCCGGCTTGAACGGCCGCAGACTCTCGAACGCGGTATGCGGACGAGGCTGGATTCGCGGGAAGCGGCCGTTATACAGGCGCGGGTACTTGCTTCGCAGCCACGCGCAGAAGGCTTTCTGGCGGCCGGCGCCGTCGAGGTTTTCCCAGCGTGCGGTATGGTTTTCGCGCCGGCGGTACCAGTCGAGGTATTCGGGGATGGTGTAGCCCCACATCCCGTGATCCGCCATGCGCAGCCAATACTCCCAATCCTCCATCCCGCCGCGGATGCTCTCGTCGTGCCCGCCGATGGCCTTATGGGCCGCACAGCGGACCATCGCGCGCCCGGTCGTGCAGTT
>JAGPEO010000227.1 GCA_018056925.1 Phycisphaerae bacterium | reverse complement strand
TTGCTTATTTGCACTATTCCGGCAGACGGCTGTCGGATTTCTGGCCGCTCTTGGCGGTCGCCGTGCTTCTCGGAGCGCTCATTATCGTTCGGCACCGGACGAACATCGCTCGGCTGCTGCGCGGACAAGAGGCGCGCGTGACGAGCGGTGCGGCAGGCGCCGCCGGCAGTGAGCCGCGCGAGCGCCTGCACTAAGCCGTCAGCAGGGCGGGCGGCGAACCATTCGGCACTACGCTGGCCTTTATCCTGCGCGGAAATCGAACGTAAAGAGCACAGACGACCCGCTTCAAAGACTGGATGACTAAATCGCGTCATTTCCGACTTCCAGGCCCCGCCGAACCTTTTTTAATACCGATGGCGGGCCTTGACGTAAGCATAGATATGGGTATTTTAAGCAACTAAGAGGTTTCACATCCCTCTGGAGGAATGGCCGTGATTAGTCAAACGACCGAGTACGCACTCCGAGCCGTAGTCTGGTTGGCTGCCCATCCGGATCGGCCGCTGACTGCGCAGCAGATCGCGGAGGCGACGCGCGTTCCGGCCGGATATCTGGCGAAGGTGCTCCAGGGTCTCAGCCGCGCCGGTCTGCTGCACTCGCAGCGCGGCCTGGGCGGTGGTTTCACGCTGGCCCGCCCGCCATCGAACATTTCGCTGTGGGAAGTGGTGCAGGCTGTGGATCCGATCCGCCGGATCACCCAGTGCCCTCTGGGGCTCGAACTGCACGCGAATCGGCTGTGCGCATTGCATCAGGAACTGGATCGCGCCATCGCGCAAGTTGAGAAGGATTTTTCACGCTGCTCCATCGCCTCGCTGATTGAGGAGCGCGGAGAACTGGTGCCGCTGTGTGCGGTGGCTCCGAAGGGCAAAGGCCGCACGAAGACAGTCGCGAAGCGCGCCAAGCGCTAAGGGGGAAGTGAGTCAGTACAGAGATCGGGGCGGGGCCGTCTCTGATCCCTCGGTCGTGAAGCCTTGATTCTCTTTTGCGCCAAACTGCGGGGCTGCGACCGGCCTTGCGCTTACTTACCTCTCGGCCGCGGCCGCCGGTGCTGGCCCTTGGGTCGCCACGACGCCGCTGCCTGGCTAGGGGTTCGCCGCGCGTTGCCGGTTCCTCGTGCAGCCGGCTCGTGCAGGGGGCGGACGCTGGACGCCGCCACCTTCACTTGCGGGGACTCCTTCAGTTCTTTTATGTGATCGCGCAGCGCCGCCGCCCGCTCGAAGTCCAGCTCTTCCGCCGCCTGGAGCATTTCCTGCTCCAGTTCCTTGATCAATTCGTCGCGGTCGCGCTCTTCCTCATCCTGGTGGATCACTTCGCGCACGCGTCGCATGGCCGCGACCTCATTCATCAAACCGGCGCGAATGGCCTTCTTGATTGTGTCCGGCGTAATGTTGTGCTCAGCATTGTACTTGCGCTGGATTTCGCGACGGCGATTGGTCTCGTCGATTGCCTTTTGCATCGAGGGCGTCACTTTGTCGCCATATAAGACGACCAGCGCATTCACATTGCGCGCGCAGCGGCCGATGGTCTGGATCAGCGAGGTCTCGCTGCGCAGGAACCCCTCCTTGTCCGCGTCCATGATCGCCACTAATGACACCTCGGGCAGATCCAAGCCCTCGCGCAGCAGGTTGACGCCCACCAGCACGTCGAACTTGCCCTCGCGCAACTCGCGCAGGATTTCAACCCGCTCCAACGTGTCGATCTCGCTGTGCAAATAGCGCCCGCGCAGGCCCGCCTGCTGAATGTAGCTCGACAGATCCTCCGCCAGCCGCTTGGTCAGCGTCGTCACCAGCACGCGCTCGCCTGCCGCCGCCCGCTCCTGGATCCGCCGCAGCAAATCCGGCACCTGCCCGCGGGCCGCCACCACCTCGATCTCCGGATCGACCAGCCCGGTCGGCCGGATGATCTGTTCGACCACCTCGCCGCCGCATTTCTTCAGCTCATACGGCCCGGGCGTGGCGCTGGTGAAGAGGACCTTCGACCACATGCTCTCGAATTCCTCGAAGCGCATCGGCCGGTTATCCAGGCAGGACGGCAAGCGGAAACCATGCTCGACCAACACCTGCTTGCGGTTGCGGTCCCCATTGAACATTGCCCCGATCTGCGGCACAGTCACGTGCGATTCATCCAGGACCAGCAGGAAGTCCTTCGGAAAGTAATCAACCAGCGTGTACGGCTTCGCGCCTTCCGCCGTTTGGTTCAAATGCCGCGAGTAATTTTCAATGCCGCTGCAGTATCCGACCTCGGCCAGCATTTCCATGTCATACTTGGTACGCGCCAGCAGCCGCTGCGCCTCGAGCAGTTTCCCCTCATGCCGCAGTTGCATCACGCGCCAGTCCAGCTCTTCCTGGATGGTTTGCAGGGCCCGCTCCAGATTGTCCTCCGGCAGGACATAGTGCACTGCCGGGTAGATGTACACCTGGCTGCGCTCCTGCAGGGCCGCCCCGGTCAGCGGGTGAATCAGCGTGATGCGGTCAACCTGGTCCCCGAACAGCTCGATGCGGACCGCGTACTCCTCGCCGGCCGGCGCCAACTCGACCACGTCCCCGCGCACGCGGAAGCTGCCGCGCTGCAGCTCCGTGTGATTGCGTTCATATTGCAGCCGCACCAGCTTTTTCAGCAGGTCGTCCCGGTCCAGCTCCTGCCCGACCCGCACGTCGATGACACTGGCCTTGTATTCGTCCGGCGAGCCGAGGCCGAAGATGCACGAAACGCTGGCCACCACCACGACGTCGCGGCGTGACACAACCGCGCTGGTCGCCGCCAGCCGCAGCCGGTCGAGATCATCATTCCGCGAGGCATCCTTCTCGATGTAGATATCGCGCTGCGGGATGTAGGCCTCGGGCTGGTAATAGTCGTAGTAGCTGACGAAGTACTCGACCGCGTTGTAGGGCAGCAGCTCGCGAAATTCCTCGTAAAGCTGGGCCGCCAGCGTCTTGTTGTGCGAGATGACCAGCGTCGGCAGTCCCAGGCGCGCAATGACATGCGCCATCGTGAAGGTCTTGCCCGACCCGGTCACCCCGAGCAGCGTCTGATACTTGCGCCCGGCCTGAAAACCGGCCACCAGCTTCTCGATGGCCTGGGGCTGATCGCCGGCGGGCGCGAACGGACTGACGATCCGAAATTCGCTCATTGCCGGATTATACGGGGCCGGCTATTCGGCCGACTCGGGCGCCCCGGAAGTTTCTTCCGGCTTCTGCTCTCCACGGCCAGCCTCCGCCCCGCTGCGCGCTGCCTGGTTGAAGGCCGTCAAGCCGCCCAGCGCCCCCAGCCCCATCGTCTCCACGGCCGTCGAGGGAACGATGATCATCGAACCCTTCTGCTTCAGGCCCTCGAACACCATGTTCATGGCCCGCAGGTGCAGCGCCACCGGGTTATTGCGATAGGCCTCGGACGCGCGGGAGAACTTTTCGGCGATCTCCGTTTCGGCCGTGCCGAGGATGATACGTGATTGCCGCTCGCGCTCGGCCTGGGCCTGCTTGCTCATGGCGTCCTCCAGGCCCTTGGGGATGATGATGTCGCGGATTTCGACCGACTGGACCGTGATGCCCCACGGATTCGTTTTGGCGTCCAGCACCTGCTGAATTTCGTGGCCGACGCGCTCCCGGTGCGACAGCAGGTCCGCCAGCTCGCTGCGGCCGATTGCGTCGCGCAGGGCGGTCTGGGCCGAAAGCACGACGGCTTGCTCAAAATCCTCCACCTCGAGCACCGATTTCTCGGCATCCCAGACCATCCAGAACGCGATGGCGTCCACGTTTACGGGCACGGTGTCCTTGGTCAGCGTCTGCTCGGCGCGAAAATCGGTCACGCGGATACGCTGGTCAACGTATTGGGCGACCTTGTCGATGATCGGCAGCACGCCGAAGACGCCCGAGCCGCGAATACCTACGAACTTGCCGAAGCGCAGCAGAACGCCACGCTCCCATTGATAGGCGATCTGCACGCTCGGCGCAATCAAGGCCGCGACCACGGTCGCCAACACCAAAATCCATGGCTTGCCGGGCGTCCCACCCAGTGATAACGCGGCCGACGAGGCCATCACGCGGAAAATGAGATAACCACCCAGCGCCACCAGCGCGCCGGTGACGACCACGGCCTCCCAAACCTGCGCCGCGCGGAGCACCCCTATCAGTACCAGTGCGGCTACGACGGCATAAATCAGAGGCGCCACGCTGAAGCCGTAGTACAGGACGTGTACCATCAGGCCTGCCAGCATTATCACGATCAGCAGGAACGCATTGAACGGCGCGAAGCGGTAATCGGCGCGGGACGACGCTCCAAACGCTTCCAGCGACACACTCGGAATGTTTACTCTAGACATAGCAGCAGCTCCTCAAGCGGCTCTCATCCCGTCCGCCCGGTGCGAATGCCGGGGCTCAGGAATGCGGGGTCGATCCCGCCCAGCCGTTCCAATTCTTTTCCGTGAAGCCACAACGCGTTTTCATGCGGATAGCGCGGATTAAAGACAACGCCCACCCGCTCGCCCGGCTGAAGCCCTTCCGCCCAGGCATACGAATACGTCCGATCGCGACCGGTTATCTCGCGGCCCCACGGGTCGCGAAACTGATAGTACACGTCATACGGGTGCTTCGTGCCGAAGTTGATGGTGCTGATGCAGCGCACTCGAACTACAGTGCCCTCGGCCCCCAATCCGTAGGTCAGCAGCTTCCGGTCGCGCCGCTCCGTCATGTACGTCGCGATCAGCAAGCCCGCGCCGATCACGCCGATCGACCCGAACATGCCGTGGAGCAGCAGTTGAACCCAGGGCGGCGCCGACCCGACGTAGCCTCCGGCCGGCCGGGCGCGGGTTGGATTCGAAGGGTCATACTCTATTTCGATCTGGTCTCCGGGCTGTATTCGGTTCCCGAGGTCCTGATCGTAGGTGAAACCCGAGCCGGCCACCGAAGCGCCGCCCGGCAAGTCGTAATGGAAGCCGATTCGCCAGGGGTGCTCAGAGTTCATATGCACGGCGGTAATGAGCTTTTTCGACGTAACCGTGCCCGTGGCGATTGAGTGATTGGCGTTCAGCAACAGATCAGGTAAGGGCGCTGTCAGTCCGCCGCCAATCGACGAGTGCACAATAAGCATGATCAGAACGCCAGCCGGGCTCATCGCCAGAAAGCTGATCCCGAGGAAGAACATGCAGCGCGCTCGACGCAGATAGAGGCGCGACGGCACGACCCGCGGCGGGTCCGGGATGACGATGGCGGTGTGCGGCCGATCCGTCATTTCCGCGACTCCTCCGTGAGTTCGCGCAGAGCGTTGGCGACCTCGGTGGTAGTGAACCCGTAGGCCGAAGCTCTCGACAGCAGCTCGGTGCAGATCTGGTGCAGCATGCGTTTGCGCTCCAGGGCTGAAACCTCGACCTTAGCACTTCCGATAAAAGTGCCTGTGCCCATTTGCGAGTCCAGCACGCCCTTGATTTCGAGTTCCTGATACGCTCGCGCGACGGTGTTTGGGTTGATCTTCAGATCCACCGAAAGCTGGCGAACGGTCGGCAAGCGGTCGCCGCGCGACAGGCGGCCGTCGGCGATGGCGAACTGAATCTGGTCGATTATTTGCCGGTAAAACGGCACGCCACTCTTCGGATCGATCGCGAATTGGATCATTTGTTTGCTCATCGCACTACTTTCATGGTGTACCAGTGAAATAGTACACCAGGAATTCGCGCGCGTCAAGTGACACCCCGGGTAATGAATGCTTGTGAGGGTCGTTAGGACGCGAACCTCAACGCCGCTGGCGGCATTCCGGGGTGGCACGCCCCGGCTCTGCTCTCGCTGTTTTGGCGCGCCGGCCTTGCGCGCTGCTTGCCGCCGCGTGCAAGTGCGGCAATGATCGGACCTGGAGCGAGCTGATGACGGCCAGGATACTACACGGCGCGGCGATTGCGGCTGAGATTCGGGCCGAGGTGACGCGCGCCGTCGCGCGGTATAACCCGGTCTTCGGGCCGATAAAACTTTGTGCCATCCTCGTCGGGACCGACGCACAAGGCCGCCTTTACGCCGATTCACAGCGAAAACTGGCCGTCGTGGTGGGCGTGCAGTACGAGCTCATCGAGCTGCCCGAAACCGCACGCCAGGAGCAGGTTCACGCGGAAATCGATCGCCTTAACGCGGACCCGAGCGTAACCGGCATCATTCTGCAGCTACCCCTGCCGCCGCACATTGATGCCGCCGCCGCTCAATACCACATCGATCCCTACAAAGACGTTGAGGGCGTGAACCCCGCCAACATCGGCTGGCTGTTTTACGGCGAGCCGATCATCGCCCCGTGCACGGCCTTGGCGGTGAACGAAATGATTCGCCGCAGCGGCGTCGCGGTGCGGGGGGCCGAAGCCGTCGTCGTCGGTCAGAGCCGGATCGTCGGCAAGCCGGTCACCATGTTCTTGCTTGACCAGATGGCCACCGTCACCGGCTGCCAGATCACAACGCAGGACTTGGCGTCACACACGCGCCGCGCCGACATACTCGTGGTCGCAGTGGGCCGGCCGCGGCTGATCGGCGCAGAGCACGT
>JAGPEO010000226.1 GCA_018056925.1 Phycisphaerae bacterium | reverse complement strand
GGCTGCAGCGAACCGTCAGGCGTGCGCGTGGCTTCGGGGAACGTAACCACTAACGCGCCGGCCTTCAGCCGTCGCAGCGTTTCCTTGATCGCACCCAGGTCTGCTGTGCCGCGCTTGATCGGGAAAGCGTTGAGCGATTCGATCAGACGGCGAAAAAACGGGTTGTGGAAGAGGCTGTCGCGGGCCATGTAGTGGCACTCGCGTGGCAGGGCCAACGTCGCCAGGACCGGGTCAAGGAAGCTCTGATGATTGCACACCAGCAGCACGCCGCCAGTACGGGGGACGCGGGACGTGCCGAACACGCGGCCTCGGAAGAAAGCCAAAAACAGGGTTTGACAGGCTATACGACAAAAGCGGTACCAGGGGCGCATCGGTGCGGTCTGGGCAGGCGCCGCGGATTGCTCGATGCCGCCCATTTCAATGACCCCCGCCGACTGGATTGGCGCTCGCAGTGCTCGGAGGGCTAAAGCCCGCCCGCCGCACGTGCTCAGTCATCAAATCCAGCACCTGCGCAATTGAAAGTTGGGTGGTATCGATCCGAATGGCGCCGGGCGGCACGACTAGCGGTCCGGCCTGGCGCTGCGAATCGGTGCGGTCGCGCGTACTCAAGTTCGCCAGTACCTGTTCGAAGGTCACATCCTCGCCATCGGCGAGCAGTTCGTGCAGGCGGCGCTCCGCACGCTTCTCCGGTGAGGCGTCCAGGAAGAACTTCACGTCCGCGTCGGGGAAGGCAACGCTGCCTTGATCGCGCCCCTCAGTCACGAGCGAGCCCAGCCGGCGGCCGATCGCACGCTGCCTGGCGACCAGCGCCTGGCGCACGGGGGGCAGGGCGGCCACGTGGCGCGTGTTGTCATTGACGCGCATGGAACGGATTTCCTCCGTTACGTCGCGTCCGCGCAGCGTGACTCGAATGTGAGTGGGGCCCAGGTCGAGCTGGTAGTCGTCACCGCTCGCCAGCGCAGCCAAACGGGCCTCGTCGCTCAAATCGATGCCTGCTTCAAGGGCGGCCAGCGTAACGACGCGGTACATGGCCCCGGTGTCCAGGTAGGGAATCCCCAGCCGCGCTGCCAGCTTGCGCGCGGCGGTGCTCTTTCCTGAACCAGCCGGGCCATCAATAGTGATGATCACTGCCGCACCGCTGCCTTAAATAGCCGCACCGCTGCCTTAATACCCGATTGCGGGGGGATTATACGGAGAGGTGGGCGGCGCGGCGAGGCAACTCAAAGACCGGCTTGGCGGGGTCGACGGCAGATCAAGGCCGCCGGTCCGAAAAATGTCTGCGGTTTCATTTGACGCGGCCCGCGCAGGGGGGATGATTCATCCGTGCGTCTGCCGCGCGGGGCCGGCGCGAACAGGTTGCCCTACGTCGGCCACGGGGGGCCGGCGCTACAGGATTGACGCTACAGGCTTAAGGATCGCACGATATTAAGGAGCACACGATGCGCGTGTTCGTCACAGGCGGGGCGGGTTACGTCGGAAGTCATTGCGTCAAGCGTTTGCTCGCAGGGGGGCACGAAGTAAGCGTGTTCGACAATCTCTCGGCCGGCCACCGCGAGGCGGTCGATCCGCGCGCCGACTTTGTCCAGGGCGATCTGTCGGACAAGGCCCGCCTGGCTGATTTGCTGCGGCCCGGTCGTTTCGACGCCGTCATGCACTTCGCCGGCTCGCTCGACGTCGGGGAATCGGTGCAGCGGCCTTTGGAATACTACCGAAACAACGTCGTCAACACGCTCAATCTGCTGGAATGCATGCGCGACTCAGACGTGCGGCGAATGGTGTTCAGCAGCACGTGCGCAGTTTATGGCGAGCCGGAACGGCTCCCGATCACCGAGGACTTGCCGAAGAGTCCCATAAGCCCATATGGCGCCAGCAAGCTGACAGTGGAATACATGCTCGAGCATTCCGCGCGCGCCTGGGGTTTAGGCTCGGTCGCGTTGCGTTACTTCAATGCCTCCGGCGCGGCCTCGGACGGATCGATTGGCGAGGACCACTCGCCGGAGATTCACTTAGTACCCCTCGTACTCCAAGTTGCCTTGGGACAAAGAGACAAAATCAAAGTCTTCGGCGACGACTATCCGACACCCGATGGCTCCTGCATCCGCGATTACATTCATGTGGAGGACCTGGCAGACGCTCATCTCCTGGCGATTGAGGGTATCACGGAAGGGCGCAAGGAGGCTTACAACGTCGGAACCGGCAAGGGTACGAGCGTTTTCGAGATAATCGAAGTTGCGCGGGCTGTGACGAATCACCCCATTCCGGCTGAAGTGACGGCGCGACGTCCGGGCGATCCGCCGGGGCTATATGCCAATTCCGATAAGTTACGGGAGCGATTTCGCTGGGCGGCGCGATATACAGACATTCGCGACATTGTTGCTTCCGCATGGGACTGGCACCGCTCCCATCCGCATGGATTCAGATCTAATTAGAAATTAGAAAAAAACAGTTGTGCAGGACACCCGGCATGTGGTATATTACCTGTGGACGGCTTGAGGTGGAAACGTCATAGCGTATTCGATTTTATAACGCAGATTTCCATCCGTGCATTCTATCCTGATTTTCTTCGCCACCTGATGCCGCCGACAACGTGATAACCTCGTTGTAGGTGCGGTATCAGCGGCACCCGGAGATACTCCGGACTTCTGCCAGGCGTAGAAATCCCCCCAAAATAAGCCAAAAACACTAGCCGAACTTAACCATGGCGGCTGGCTGCTTGTTCCTCCTCCCAGCAGCGCGGCCGCCCGAGATAACAGTGGGGCCGCGCCGTAGCGGAGCGGTTTAAGGATCGGCGAGTCAGATAACTGACTCGCCCTGCGGTAAAAGGAGCGAGCGATGTCTTGGCCACCTAAGGGACTGCTGACGCGGATGAAGACCAGCGAAGCATTTGGTCCGCCGCTGACCCCGGAAGAGCTGACTGGAAACCTCTCAAAGCTCCAGAATGAGCTGCATGCCCGTATGGTATGTCCGGCCGGACGAAACCAGGTTTACGTTCGATCTCTACTTACCGGAACCGCCACCACACGGCCGCGGATTGCCCTAAAGTGTTCCCTCCGTCGGGTGATAGGCCAGACACCCGAGGTCTTTTTTGAGCACATTCGGGATGTGTGCTGCAATAATCCCGAACTGTGCGAAGCTTGGCGTGCCATGAAAGAGCGGCACGTCGAGACTTAAGCGTTCATCGGCGCGGTTGGCTACCGGCCGCTGCGTCGATCGATGGGGAGCCTTGCAGAACCCGGCGTGACCTAAGAGGCACGCCGGGTTCTTCTTTTCCATGCTCACCCTTCACACGTCATATCACCTGCTCGCCTGCTCAGCTTAGCAGTTCCGGGGATCAACGGTGGGATGCGCTCGGGTCTGCAGCCGGCTGAGTGCTCGGCGGGGTGGGCTCGTCAACGCGGCGCTCCGCCACTTCCTTCTGGAACGCGGCTAGCTGTGTCGGATTGAGAATGCCCGAAACGTCGCTAATCAACTTCTCCAGGGCCTGGGCATCGGGCGCCGTGCCGGCTGCCACACTTTGCCGGAACTCCGTCTGGATTTTGTCGAGCTGCTGGGCCTGTTCGGGGGTGAGATTTTGCTCCCGGGCCAGCCTGATTACCTCGATGGGCTTTAGCGACAAATCAGTCGCTTTTTCGTATTTCTTCAACAACGCCTGGAACTTCTCTTTTTGCTTGTCGTCCAGTACCGGCATCAGGCCATTGACGAAATTCCGCTCGGCGGCAGCGCCCGGCGCCAGGCCCTTCAACTCCTCGCGCAGTTGATCGGCACGGTCCTTGTCACCGGCCTTTTCCGCATCTTGCATGGCGCGATAGGTCGACATGATCACTTCCATCCTGTCCTTCGTCTCCTCCGTGCTGAGATTCGATTCAGACTGCAGGATGGCGAACAGACCTTCCGCGTGTTGCTTCTGCTTCTCATTCAAGTCGAGCCGCTTGACGATATATCGCAGTTTCTGCTCGACGGGCACCGGCTTGGGCTGCTCGGCTTTTTCAGTCGCGGGGCCGATCGTCTTAATCTTCTCACCCGGCACGCGCATCCGTTGCGGCGTCTGGGCGAATAGCGGGGCGGCAACGGACACGGCCAAGACCAAAAGAAGCGAGTTGCGAAGCATCGAAAACTCCCGTGGATTACGCAACGTACAGCGTCACCTGCACGGCAAACGGAGCCGCACTACCGGCGAAGTCTACGCCCCACGCCGAATTCCGCAAGCCGCGAGCCACACACTGGATAGCCGAACCGGCAACGCGTCGATTCATCAGCGCTCGTCGTTCCAGTGATTGCGGGTCCAAAGTCAAGGATACACTCTCATACTGAGCCAGGACCTTCCTGAATCTTCGGTAATGACGATCTCGCGTCAATTTTGCTTTGCAGCTAACCTAACTGTGCGTTATGCTTTATATGGAGGCGTTCGGTGCCTGTCTTGATCGACGGTGACAACCTCCTCCACGCGGCTCGTGCTGCCAAGCCCCCGGGGCCGCTGGTCGGCCGCTCGATTCTCTGCGACACCATCGGTCGTTGGGCCCGCCGCCGAGCCGAGCGCGTGCGCGTCATCTTCGACGGACCGGAACCGAACCCCAGCCTTGCCAAGCAGATCGGCAACGCCGACATCGACGTCAGCTATAGTGGCGGCCAGAGCGCCGACGCCGTTCTAATTGGCATACTTGAGACAGACTCGGCCGCGCGGCGGCTGCTCGTGGTTTCTTCCGACCACGAAATCGCGCACGCCGCCAAGCGTAGACGTGCTCGGCCCATACGTTCGGATGAATTTTGGGCGCTTGTTCAGCACGATTTGGCCCGTCCGCCGCCTGGACCGTCTGAGCCGCGCGAAAAACGTCACGGTCAGACCCCTGAGGCGACCGATAAGTGGTTAAGGGAGTTTGGTTTGGAGGACTCGCAGCAGACGACCGCCGAGGGTTAGCGGAGGCCGCTGCCCATCCCTCCCAGTGCAAGGAGCCCGAGCCATGATCGAATGCCAGGCGCAACCCAGCGCAGCCGCGCTGGCCGAAACACCTGAACGTCGAGCAGAACCTCGCCAGCAGGTGGTCGGTTCTTTGTGGATGGTCGACCATCACGGATCGACCGTGTTGCGTTGCCAGTGTGTCGAGGCTTCTCGCAGTGGTTTGCGTCTACGCGTGCCGCCGGGCTATGGCGTTGTCGAAGGCCAGAGGTACGAACTGCGCTCTCATTTGCCCGGTGCGCAACCTCTGACAGAGGGCTTCGATCTGACGGGCAGCCGTTGGGCGACGGTCGTGCGAGTCCAATTCCGGGTAAACGACCACAGCGACTATTTGGACGTAGGCGTCATGTTCGACAACACAGATGCCCCAGTCCTATCAATCGCGGGCCGCAGCCTCGCTAAGGCGGTGGTGTAAGGGCGCGCTTCAGAATTTTGCCCGTAGCGCTTCGCGGCAGCTCGGGCGCGATTCGCACCCAACGCGGCACCTTGTACCCGGCCAGACGACCGCGGCAGAAGTCGCGCAACTCTGTTTCGTTCGCGACCGCATCCTCCTTGAGAATCACGAATGCGGCCGGTAGCTCGCCGCGCACGTCATCGCGCACCCCGATCACCGCGGCCTCGCGCACGGCGGGGTGTTCGGCCAGGACGTTCTCTATCTCGCGCGGGTAGACGTTCTCGCCGCCGACGATGATCATCTCCTTCGCCCGTCCGGTGATGTAGACGAACCCGTCGGCGTCCACGTGGCCCATATCGCCGGTCCACAGTGCGCCGTCGCGCAGGACTTCGGCCGTGGCCTCCGGATTGTGATAGTACCCCAACATGACGCCGTGCCCGCGCACCACGAGTTCGCCGGTTTGCCCCGCGGGCAGCTCCGCGCCGTGCTCATCTACCACTGTCACGCTGACGCCCGGAATCAGCCGGCCGACTGAGCTGGGGCGGTTGTCCCAAGGCATGTTCATGGACACCACTGGCGAGGTTTCAGTCAATCCGTAACCTTCGCAGATCGCCACACCGAATCGCTCCAGAAAACCGCGGTATACCTTCTCGGGCAAGGGCTCGCCGCCGCTGATGGTGTACTCGAGGGTCTGGAACATCTCTCGCTGCGCACTCTTGAGATTGAGTACCGCGGCGAACATGCTGGGAATCGCGATCAGCACGCTGACCTTCTTCTCCGCCACCATCTGCGCCAGGGCCGCCGGGCTGAAGCGCGGCAAGTACCACACCGTCGAGCCCAGCAATAGCGGTGTGACCGTCAACACGGTAAAGCCAAAGGTGTGAAACTGCGGCAGGGGGCTGAGCCATACATGGTCCGGGCGGATGTGCGCGTGCTCGATGCAGGCCTGTGCGTTGCGGGTCAGATTTTCATAGCTCAGGCAGACGCCTTTGGGATCGCCCGATGTGCCGGAGGTATACAGGATTGCCGCCACGTCGTCCGCGCTTGCATCTCTGCGGGAGCGGTCAACCGGCCGCATCGCCTGCGCCGGCGTCAGTGACTCGGGCGTGAGCACAAGATGATTCAAGCCCGTCGCTGCGGCTGCCGCCTGAAAGTGCGGCACGGTCAGGATGAA
>JAGPEO010000225.1 GCA_018056925.1 Phycisphaerae bacterium | reverse complement strand
TTCGAGGCCTTCAGCGACGCGTAAAGGAGAGAGTGTTGCACATATATGGCCTGCACGTCCTCGACCTGGCAATCGTGGTCCTATACGTGGCCGCCATCGTCTGGATCGGTAAGCGCGTCGCGCGGCGCACCAAGAGCACTGATGATTTTTACGTCGCTGGCCGCAAGCTGGGCGGCTTCTACCAGTTCTTTCTGAACTTCGGCACTTCGACCAGCGCCGATCAGGCCGTAGCCGTGGCGCGTGAAACTTACCGCCAAGGCATCGGCGGCATGTGGATACAGTTCCTGGTCCTGTTCCTGACGCCCTTCTACTGGTTCACCACGCTGCTCTTTCGGCGCTGCCGTCTGATCACGATCGGCGACTTTTTCGCGGAGCGCTATGGCAGCCGCTTCCTGGCCGCCGCCTTCGCCGTATTCACGCTGACTATGGCTTTCATCGGCGGCGGTGTGAGCTACATGGTGGCGGGCAAGATGGTGCTGGCCCTGACGCCCAAGCCGGAGAGCGCCTATACCGAACATGAGCGCATCGCAGTCGCGCAGTTCAATGAGTACCAGCAGCTTAAGGCCCAACTGGCGCAGGGTCTCAGCCCCGCGCAGCAGGCCCGTTATGAGGAGTTGAACGAGCGCGCCAAGCGCGGCGAGTTGCTGTCGTTCGTCTCTTACCTCGACCGGCGCTGGATCTACGTTGTGTACGCAATTGTAGTCGCCACATATATCGGATTAGGCGGCTTCTCCGCCGCGGCCATCGCGGACGCGCTGCAAGGCTTTCTCATCCTGATCTTCTCCATCGCCCTGATCCCGCTGGGGCTGAGCCGTATCGGCGGCTTCGCCGGACTGCACGCCTCCGTGCCGGACTACATGTTTCGCGTCTTCGGCTCGGCCGCGACCAGCGAATACGCTTGGTACACGATCGTCGCCATGTCGCTCGCGAATTTGGTGTCGATTATCGCCGGTGCGCCGATGATGGCCACCGCCGGCTCGGCCAAAAATGAAATGACCGCCCGCGTCGGCATGCTCGGCGGAATGTTCTGCAAACGCATCATCATGCTTTTCTGGGCGCTGGCCGGCCTGCTGGCGATCGGCCTCTATGCCGGACGCGTACACGATGCCGACCTTATCTGGGGCTACATGACGCGCGATCTGCTGTTCCCCGGCGGCGTCGGCCTCATGCTCACGGGCGTGCTGGCGGCCAGCATGTCGGCCCTGGGCGCGCAGGCGGTGACCAACTCGGCGCTTTTTGTTCGCAATCTATATCAGCCGCTGGCGCCGAACCGCTCAGAGGCCCACTACATCCGCGTCGGACGTTTTGTCATTATCGCAGTTCTGCTCGGCGGCATCATCACTGCACTGTACGCCGACAACCTGCTGAACCTATTCAAGTACTTCATCTCTGTGCCGGCAGTGTTTGGCGCGGCGATCTGGCTGGGCTTCATTTGGCGGCGTGTGACGAAATGGGCCGTCATATTGCAGGTGCTCTTCTGCTTCGCACTCTACGCCATCATCCCCAACGTTTTCCCGCTGCTGGATTGCGTGCGGCGCAACCCGGCGTTCTTACGCGAAACGCAGCCGCGGACCATCACTCTGGCAACCTCCGCGCTGGCCGAAGACGTCGCCGCCGGGCGCGCCGAGTGTGTCGGTCAGACCATAAACAAGCCGCACGTGATGGAACCCGCCGGCGTGTTCTTCGAAAAGGTGGTGCGCATCGACCCGGCCGACCCGCACTCGCCCAAAATCGGACAGGGCCGCTTTCAGGCCGAAATTTGGCTGTTGAGCTGGTTCGGGCTTGACTTCTCGGGCTGCAGCAAAGCGCAACTGGTGGCCATCCGTTTCCTGGTTGACGCCCTGTTGCCTTTCGTGCTGCTGTTCTTACTGAGCGTCGTGACTCGGCCGGTGCCCAAGCTGCACCTGGATCTCTTCTTCGCGCGACTGCACACCCCTGTGCAGCCGACACCGGAGGCTGAGGTCGCGGCTCTCTCCCAGGCCGCCTCACAGCCCGACATGTATGACCGCGGAAAACTGCTGCCGCGCTCGAACTGGGAAGTGATGAAGCCGACGTGGCTCGACCTGGTCGGCTTCGGCGGAAGTTGGATACTCGTAGGCATCGTGCTGCTGCTGCTGTGGTTAATGGTAACGATCGGCAGGTGATCTGATGTACGTAAGAATAGTGTTTTGTGCCATTGTAGTCTTCGTAGCGGCATTCCCGGCCCGAGCCGAGGCGCCCGCAACGCCGCGCCAGGCGTACTTGAGCCTGGCGGAGTCCGCCTATCAACAAGGCCTGGAAACCTGCCCGGCCGACGTAGAGCGCTGGCTAAAGGAATGGAAGCCCACGGTCGAGTGGGGCTACGCGCCGCCCGCCAGTCCCATCTACCTGGCCGGTTTGGCCGGCTCGCTGTACGACCTCACGAAAAATGAGGATTACGCAGAGGTGGCCGCGCATTGGCTGGCCAACCAGCACCGCTTCAAGGAGTCCTGTCCCGAACACGTGATCAAGTACCGCCCTGAGTATGGCGATGGCTTGCCAACCATGACGGACTTTTTTCACCTGCCGGTCTTCGCCCAGGCGTATCTGCACATTAAGGACAGTCCGGCCGTAACGGCGGAGCGGCGGGCACACATTGAAGCCAGCATCGCTGACAGCGCTGATTACATCCGCAACTTCCCCGAGTGGGGCCCGATGAACCGCACCATGCTGCGCGCCCAGGGCCTGGTGCTGGCGGCCAAGGCCCTGCCGGATCATCCGCATGCGGCCTTCTGGCGCAAACTGGGCGACATCCTGGCGCGCGACAGTTGGGGACAATGGGAAGAGGAGGACGCCCAGATTTACCATCCCATCTGGTTCTTGGCGCTCATGCATTATGCCGATGCGATCGCAGACCCCAGTTTGTACGCACAGCACCAGGTGCGCTACTACTGCGACTATTTCGTCCATTTACTATCCCCGGCCGGTATGGTTCCGGATTTCGGCGATGCGCGCTGGAATGAGAACTGGGCAGGCTATTTGACCTGTCTCGAACGCGGGGCGCGCGAATACCGCAGTCCACAACTCAAATGGGGTGCGCAGCGGATTTTCGACGCCATGACCGAGCAGTACGGCTCAAAGATCGGCCTGGCCGCCGGCCTGACCCTGACCTATGCCTACCGCTGGGCGGATGACAGCATCACGCCCGCAGCGCCACCGGCCCGCAGCGAAGAAGTTCTGGAGGAGCTGATCGGCAAGAAAATCGTCTTCCGCAACGGCTGGGGCCCCGACTCGACGTACCTGCTGCTCAATTATCGCGATGAAGGCCCATTCGCCCGCGTGGCGCGCGATTTCCTGCGGCTCACCATCCCGGCCGAGGAAGAGCGCATGCACCACGCCCATTCAGACGAGAACAGCATCTGCCTCTTCATGAACCAGGGCAGTGTGCTACTGCACGACGCCGGCTATCGCGACACCATGCCGTCCGGACCGTACGGGGCGTACCGCGCCGACTACTTCCACAACCGGCTCGTGGCCCGCAATGACAAGCGCGACCGTGAGCAACCGCTGTACGAATTTCTGCGCAACTCGGGCGCCTATCGTTCGACCCAGACCGAAAAAATCGACTTCCTGACCGCTCCCGGCGCCGAGATGAGCCGCACCCGCCTGACCGACCAGCGCACCGGCTACGTCGCGGACCGCGTCATCGTCCGCCTCACGAAGGACGACATTTTCCTGGTGTTCGACATCGCGAAGGTACTGCGTCCGGAATACTACACCTTCGCCACATTGTGGCACGGGACAACAGTGCTCGGGCAGGGACCGCAGTATTATATCACCGCGGTCGACGCCATCGGCAAATACAGTCCTCCGCAGACGCGCGCCCTATTGGTTCAGTTCCTCCAGTCCGGCGTGCGCACCGACGGCACGTTCCCGATCAAACGCTACTGGCAGGATGAGACCGCCGTCTACCAGGCCATCTCCAGCCACTATCGCGCCGGCCAAGTGGAGACATTTGTAACTGCGCTAGTCCCGCACGCGCGCGGCGCCGACGTGCAGCCGCTGCTCGACTCCATAAAACTGCTGGATGTCGAGAAACCGCGCAATGGTCTGGGAGTGCAGGTGCAGTGCGGCGATGAAGTACACTACATTTGCGTCAAGACTGACCTGGATATGGACATCTTGCCGGACAACGTGCGCCCGCGCTACTCATTTGACTCCGGCCGCGTGAAATACGGGCCGATCGAAACGGACGCCAGCTTCGCCTACGCCCGGCGTTCGGGCGACTCTCTGACGTATGCGGCCGCCAACATGGTCAAGGTCATCTTCGACGGCCGCACCGTGTTCGCCGGCCGCACCGCAACCTTCGCGCTTCAGCCGGATGATCTCTCGACCGGTTACGGCCCGCCCAAGTGGCGCTACTGGGAAGATACCGTGGACCTCAGCCAACCCGAGCCCGCAGCGGAGGCGGCGTCACGCTGGCCCTAGCGGCATACAATCAGCAGCGTGTGCCACTGCATGAAGCGCAGCTTCAGACACTGCCGGATTGCCGCGACGCACCGGCTGAGCGCCGCGGATTCGCGCGCCGCCAGTAGTCTAAGGAGCACAGCATGACAGATGATCCGAACCGCCCAGTCGTACTGACGACCGTGCCGACGGAGGTACAAGCCGCCGTAATCGTCGCAGCCCTGGACGCCGAAGGCATCGAGGCACAAGCGGTCGGCCAGCTCACCAGCGGATTCAGGGCGGAAGCCCCCGGCGGAGTAAGCGTCCTGGTCCGGCAGGCGGACCTCGCTCGCGCACAGACCGTCCTTCAAGCCGCAAAAGCCGGCGAGCATTCCAGCGACGATTACTAGCTCTGCGCTATTCCGCCCGGACAACACCGCCGGGGAAATACTCGTAGTCGCGCAGGTCAACGCACCGCCCCGCGCGCGCCCAATCCAGCCCCAACTCGCTCGGCAACGCGCCGGCCTCATAGCAGGCGCGCAACGCCTCCGCCAGCCCCCGCACCCACGTCAAGCGCCTTGGCGCCGCACCATCCACGCGTTTCAGCGCCAGCGCGAAATCAACCGGCGCACCGGCCGACTCCTGCGCGCCGTTCGCGCATATCGTCTGCGCCCGGGCGGCCTCCAATCCGCACGGAATCGTCGCCGTCCCGCTCAGGCTCGCTAGGCAAGTCCAGAGCTTGGTCACCTGCGGCTCGTCGTTCGGCCCCCCATACGTACGGCTCTCCCCGCTGCGAAACCGCGCCACGATCGGCTCACGGTTCGTCACATACGTCACCGTCGCCCGTTCAAACTCAAAGCAGAACTCGGGGCCCCAGTCCTCCGCGATGGCATGCGACCCATAGAACAGGACTTCGGCGCCGCTCCCTGTGCGGACGCGCAACGCGGCGGTGTCGAAATTCTCAATGTCATTGGCGCGGTACAGTTCGGCGACGATCTCGACCGGCTGCGCGCTGCGATCAATGCTCGGCCCCAGCAGGTAGAGCATGTTGTGCAGGTCGTGCGCCATGGCGTTGTTGACCGGACTGTCGAGAATCCAGGACCCGTCTGCCGCACGCTGCCGCCCGGCCCAGTCATTACGCGTGTAGTAAACTTCATCGCGCGGCCACAGGCACACACTGCGCAACCGCCGCGGCGCCCCGAGCCCTCCGGCCAGGATGTCACGCTTCAATCGCTGAATCGGGCTTGAAAATGACCACTGGTAGCCGATTGCCACTAATTTCCCGGCCTCGTCGCGCGCTCGGATCATGCGGTCCACGTCCTGAACCGTGGCCGCGGCCGGCTTCTCGCACAGCACGTGGCTGCCGTGCGCCAGCGCCAGGCACGTCTGCCGGCAATGCTGGTGAATCGGCGACGACAACACCGCCAGGTCCGCACTGCCGACACGGTAGAAATCCTCCAGCGAAGGGTAAACTGGCACACCCCGCGCCTCCAAGTCGGCCAGCCGCTTACAGTTCCGCGGTGCCGGGTCGACGCCGGCCACCAGGCGGAACCGCCCGTCGTCCGGCTGATCCAGCAGCCCGTCCAGATAACACTGTCCGTAGCCGCCAAGTCCTGACAGCACAATGGAGACTGGTCCGGCCATTGTCATCAACCTCTTACTTCTCGAGCAAATCGACTTCTCTCACAGCCCCGGTTTTGCTGTTGACGCGCAGCGACTTGATCTCGAAAGGCACGAATGTCAGCTTGGCCTGGACGCCCGCCGCAGGCAGTGACAGACGCGTAGTGCGCTTTCGCCCGGTCGGCTCGAAAAGGCGAATGATCAAATCGTTGTTGTCTTGGGCCAGTTTCATGGCGCTCATTTGAATTACGTCGTCGCTGAGGACGACGCCAGCCCGGGGCGCGTCCCTTTCCGGCACACCAGGAGACACGCAGAGCGCGTATGGCTGCTCATTGTGCCACAACGCCTCGCGGTCGACGTGCGCCAGGCGCTTTTGTGCCGCTCCGGCATTCAGCCAGAACCGAAAAACGTGCTCGCCCTGATCTATGCGCGGCGTGAAGCGGTCCTGTTTCGTGATCGGCCGCCCGTTGCCGAGCGGATGCCCCGCGTGTGCGGGTGAA
>JAGPEO010000224.1 GCA_018056925.1 Phycisphaerae bacterium | reverse complement strand
ACACCCTGCGGGATTACTCGCGAGCCGAGGTCAGCCGGGAGCTGGGTAACAGCGGCCGGCAGCGTTGGCTGGATTGGCTTGACGCGCACGAGGAGGAATTACAGGGCTCGACGAGCTTTGGGCGGGTCGTATGCAACCTGGGGCTGCTCGTCTGCATCACTTTATGGTATCTCCGTGGCGTCGAGGGTGGCGTGGGTGTCGGCGCGCTTATCGTGCCGGCCGTAATCAGCCTTCTATTGCTGCTGGTCTTTAGCGTTGGCATCCCGCAGGGCCTTTCGGAATATGTCGGCGAGGCGGTCCTGGCCCGCAGTCTGCCCGTGCTGGCGTTCATGTGGCTCGTATTCTGGCCGGTGGCACAGGTGGTCCGCGCCATCAAGTTCTTCATCCGGCGCCTGCTGGGGCGGTCCGAAGAGACTTCGGCCGAGGAAACCGAGCGCATGGAGCAGGAGATCCTGGAGGCGGTTTCCGAGGGTGAGGCCTCCGGCGCGGTTGATGAAGAGCAAAAGGAAATCATCGAGTCCGTCTTCGAGCTCAACGAAACGGACGTCGCGGCGATCATGACGCCGCGGACGGACATCAACGCCGTCCGGGCGGATTGCACCTACGAGCAGGCGCGCGACGCGGTTCTGCGCGGCGGGCATTCACGCATTCCCGTTTACGAGAATTCGATCGACCACATCATCGGCGTGCTGTACGCGAAAGACCTGCTGCGACTGCAGCCGGGTGAGCCGTTCGATGCGCGGCGCCTGATGCGGGCCGCCCAGTACGTGCCGGAAACGAAGTCGATTTCGGAATTGTTGAAGGAATTTAGGCTAAGCAAGGTTCAGATCGCGATCGTGCTGGATGAGTACGGCGGGACGGCCGGCCTGGTTAGCCTGGAGGACATCCTCGAGGAGCTGGTCGGCGAAATCGTCGACGAATACGACCAGCACCAGCCGCCGGCCATTCGCCACATCGACCAGGACACGCTGGAAGTAGACGCCCGCGTGCACGTGGACGAGATCAACCAGGAACTGAACGTCACGCTACCGGAGAACGGCGACTACGAGACGATCGGCGGGTTTGTCTTTTCCAAGCTGGGCAAGATTCCGGCGGTGGGCGAAGAATTCGCACACGGGAACGTGTTGTTCCGCGTAACGGCGGCCGAGTCGCGGAAGATCAATCGCGTTCATATTCACGTGCAACGTGCGGCGGCGGAGGAGGACTAAAGCAGAGCCGTCGGATGTCGGTCGGTATCAGAGCCGGGGCGTGTCGCCCCGGAATGCGGCCAACGGCATGCATTCGCGGTCCCGGCGCACGAAGCCGATGCGGCTGCGGTCGTCAATATCGAAGCACCGAATGTCGCGGATTTCGGGCCGCGGTATGACCTCAAGCTGGAGTTCAAGCGTGCTCAGATGTCGTGGGGTAAGCGAATCCAGGGTGTCAGGCGGGCCGGGGGCGGCCGGTTGCGACGCCGCGGCCGGCATGGCGCTGCGCTCCAGCTCACGGACGCGCCACCCACTTTCTGCGTCCCCCTCGACTGCGTAAGTAACGCGCTCATTGTCGGTTACGAACCACAACTCGAAACGGCCGGGAACGTCAGTTTGCAGAATGGAGCCACCACTCGAACGGCGCACGACATAGTGGGTGTCGCCCGTATAGTCATTGGGCCGCTCAATCTCCCAAACGGTCTTTCCCGTGTAGTCCATCAGGGCGAAGTGCGCAGCCTCTTCATACTGAACCGGCTTCCCCGCGATTAATTTCCAGTGACTCCGGTTTACCAGCACCAGCGGCGTCCCGGCGACGCGCCGGACAGCCAAGGTGAACCACGATTCGTTTGGGCCCTCCTTCTCGGGGTCATCAACCTGAATCGTGTCCTCCAAGGATCGAAAGCCGATATATGCGCCACGTCTCCTCTCTCGTATGCCAGCCCATGTCACAGCGTACGATGAACCGGTCGTTCTCCGGATCGAACACGAACCCCGCTACGAGTCGGCCCGGGGCCGTAGAATATGCACGCGTGAAGGGCTGTTCCAAGGCGTCGTGCATACGTAACTCGCCCGCGGGGTCAATAATGACGAGGTGCACCGTGTCGGCTCCTTCGGCTTCGGCGTAACCCGCGGCCGTCCCGTCGTCCGCAACGCCGGCGTCCCAGAGTGTGAAGGGAAGTTTTTTGGCCCAGACCTCCGCCCCGCCGCGCAGCATGCGGTAATGGCCCTCACCCTCGCCGTATTTCGTGCTCGGGTCGACATGCAGCTCGTACTCGCCCGAGGGCGACTTGTAAGTCTTAGGGTTCAGCACAGGTCTTCCGCCAATGCGGCAAGCGTGCGAACGGGGGCGTCCAAACCCAGGACGATCAGAACCAGAACGGTGTGCGTGATGACGTGCTTCACAGTTTACCTCCGGTGTGGCGCGCGCCTCGCCCGCCAAGTGTCGCACCGGCCGCGGCACATTCGTCCAGCTTGCGAGGCGCGCACCATTCTACACCTACGCGCGGAACAGGGCGCCGGGACGATCTCGCTACGGCTTCAGTCCCCGAGGACGCTCAAGGCGGTCGCGTGGGTCAGATGCAGGCGGTGACCCGCGCCAGGGCGCACCCGCGCTTCAAGTGTCAGTGCTGCGGACGCGGCGCGTAACTCGTTTTCAGCAACGGAGATACGCGATCAGGCGCGAACAGCGCGGCAGAAGGGGGGAAAGGTGGCGATGGGATTCGAACCCATGAAAAACGGATTTGCAATCCGCTCCCTTAGTCCACTCGGGCACGCCACCACACGCCCCGTATCGTACCACATATCGGCAACCCGGCAAGTGAATATCGAATCGGCATTTCGGTACTCATAGCGGCACCGCGGCAAGCGAATATCGGGCTGAGAGCAGAGCCGGGCCGTGTCGCCCCGGAATGATGCCAACGCGTCGCAAATCGCCTTTGTGCGAGCAGAGCCGGGGCGTGTCGCCCGGGATTGCCGCCAACAACCTCCCATCCCCGCGCTCGACCGCCCCCTCTGGCGTCTTCCCGTCCGAACCCGCAGCGCTACGCACGGCAGCGATGTATGCTCCCACCCCGCGGCGCCGCGTGCAGGCCCGTTCGGGCCCGCCGTCTCCGCCGCTGCCGCCTCGGCGGGCTGTCCGGCGCCGGGCCGGTTCAACCGACAACATAAGCTCGCGATTGACAGTCACTTGAGCACAGGTTACACAGGTAATGGTAGGGGGACAGCCCTGGTCCCGCCCCGGGCGGGCACGCGGGATGGCCGAGCCGACCAGGCCGGCAAGATGGAGCGCATTGTGAAACTGCCCTTAATCGTCGGGGCCGGAATAGCGGCTCTCGTTTTAGCCGCGTTTATCGTCTCCCCGCAACTACGTTCAGAAGCGGCCAAAACGGCCCAGCAGGCTCGCCAACAGGCAACGTTGGCCGAGCGTGCTCTTCACCGGTACAACTATCGCCTGCCCACCGTCGGCCGCCTGGCACCGCCCGAGGAGTTGAAGACGGCCGATGCGGCGGATTTGGCGGAGATGGCCAAGCCGGGCATTGAGGAGGGCAAGAAGGACCTGAGCAAGCGGCTGAACGAGATTCGGTCGCAGGCTCAGAAGGCCGGGCTGCCGCCGCCCAAAACAGATCTCCCGACGGCCGACGCGAGCGGTTTGAAGCGTTCGCTCGGGCAGTACGATCAAATGCTGGCCGATAATGAGCAACTGCTGAAGCAGGCCGCGCAGGAGGCCCGCGCCGCCAAGCAAGCCGGTTCGAGCGTGCTGGGCGTGTCGCAGGTGGCCGGCATGGTCGAATACACGCGGGCGTCGCGGGCCTTGGCCGAGGCGAGTGCGCTCCGCGACGCGCAGCAACATCTGCAAGCCGAGCTGCGGCTGGCCAACTCACAGGCTCGGAACTATGAGGGTTCGCGAGACTGCGCCATGGGGATGGAAATGGCGGCCGTGGTCAGCGGGCTGCAGAATGATCTGGCCGAGGTTGAGAAACTTGCCGCGGCGGCCACCGCGCGCGCGGCGGAGCTGGCCGCGCGGGTCAGCCAGCGCGAGCAGGAGTTGGCCCCCATCAAGGCGGAGCAGGACCAGGTACGCGACGAGTTGCTGGCCCTGGAGAACAAGGGCTTCACCGCCGGCGACGACGAGTCTTTCGCGAGCTACCGCGCACAGTACGAGCGCTTGTCGACGCGGGCCCGCGAGCTTCAGGAGCAGGAGGAACTGCTGCGCTTGGGCGGCTTGCGCGGAGCCACCTTCGCCGGTGACGACTACCAGAACGCGGAGATCGAGGGCGGTGAGCAGATCGTGAGCCTGGAAATGCTGCGCGAAGCGGCCGCGGCCGCCCAGGAAGCGGCTATGCGTGGCACCCAGGCCGTGGAGGAATTGCGGAAACAGATCAAGACCGCGGAGCAGAGCGGGCGGGACGCCCAGGCGGCGGTCGAGCGCTATACGGCGTTGGTGGCGAGCTTGGAAGCGCGGCAGGCCGAGCTTCGGCCGCAGATTGAGGATTTGGCCGAAAAGGCCGGCGCGAAAGAGGATGAGGCGCTGAAAGCCGCGAGCGACGCGGCCAGTGCTTTTCGCAGTTCGCAACAGGCGGCGGACGGCTGGCTGCGCGAGGCGCGCGACCTACAGTCGGAGCGTGACCCGGAGCGCGTCAACCCGCGGCTGAAGATGATGCTCGACGACAAGGGCATTCCATCCATGGGCAGCAGCGCCGAAGCCGAAGCCTTGGTGCTGGTTGGCCGGATTTACGCGCAGCGGATCGAGGCCAACCGGGCGCTGCTCGCCGACGTGCGCCAGTTGCGGGACGGCGGCGAGGAGGCGCAGGGCGCGACCCAGAAGCTCCAAGAGCAGATCGAAAGCGACATGGGCGAGGCGACCGAAAAGCTTCAGAGCGCCATCAAGCTTTACGAAGGGCTGGCGAGCAAGGTCAAACCGGAAACCAAGTGGGTGCCGCAGGCGGCCCTGGCGGGGGTCTACACGCTCCTGGCGCGTATCAATCCTGCCGAGGCAGCGGCCCACATGAGTGATGCGCTAGCCAGGATTCAGGAATCCACCGGCGGGCGCGAGCGCAGCCCTTACGTCCAGAAGCACGTCGAATTCCAGGAGCACATCAGGCAGACGCTGGAGTCCGGCGAACAGGGCGCGGCTGCCGAAAAGCCTGCAAAAGTAGAGCCGGAGGCAGCCGAGGCGCCGGCGGAAGAAGAACCGGCCGGCGAAGGCGATTAGACAATTCTGAGACGCCGAGCGGGTGAGTCGCTCCGCGCAGCGTGAACAGCCGCGCGGCGCTTCCATTACTAAACGAGACCGCAGCGACTCGTTCGCTCGAATGCGCCAGGGGCGTATGCGCCAGGGTCGCCAGACGCCGTCAATGTCTTCGATACCGACGCGTTCGTGTTGGCGTTAACCGGCCCGGCCGGGTACGCGATGGCGTTCCCGGCCTGTATTTGACGAACGCGGACATTAACCAAAACGGCGCACTTAACGTCTTCGAGATCGGCCCATTCGTTGCGCTGCTGACCGGGCCGGAGCCGCGGGCCGTAAGCGGACAGCCCGTCAGTCGCCCAGTGCCTTATCGACGACGGTCTGTGCCAGGTTCAAGGCCAACTGGTTCAGGAACGTTTCCGTGAACGAGAACGCAACCTTCTGCTGGCAGGCGCCCCCCATGCAGAGCACGGCCAGGATAAGCAATCCGGTGAGGGCCACACCCCGCAAACGAAACAGCATCATTGAATGCCTCCAAGCGGGAATCCTGAAGTTTCCGGCGGCCGGTCCTTCCCATCGCACGCCGCGGCCGCCGCCCGCGGAACGCGAAGTATAACGTTGCGCGACGCCACCGTCTTGCGCCAGAGCTGAGCCGGGGCGTGCCGCGACCGAGAGGGATCGAGGGAGCAAGGGATCGAGGGATCAAGAAGTGCTCGGGCGCCCCTTCGGCGAGCGGAGTGGAGGCGCCGCAGAGCAGAGCCGGGGCGTGCCGCCCCGGAATGCCGCCAACAACCTCCCATCCGCGCAGTCGTCTGCCCCGCCGCCTGGGCGTGTCGCCCCGAAACGCCGCCGACAGCCTCCCGCGCGCGCAGTCGTCCCCCCGCCATCAGCGCCCGCCCGATCCGCGCCCGCCGACTGAATCCGAGCCCGAAGCGCCAGCGAGTGCAACCAATCCGTAGCGTCGGCCCCCGTGGCCGACGTCGCACGCCAAGCACGCACCTCCCCGTTTCACACCACTATCCTCGCTTCACACCGCCGAAGCACCGGCGAGCGCCAATGCAACAACGATCCGCGCCGGCCAGGGCAGCGACTCTTCACACCGTTCAAACCCTTCAACCGCGCCGCGGCCGCAGCGCCAGCAAGGGCAACCAAATCGGGACACCATGAACGGACCGCACTGCCAGAGCAGAGCCGGGGCGTGGGGGCACGCAGAGCGTGTGAAACGGGGACGGCGTGTGAAACGGGGGCGTGTGAAACGGGGACGCAGCTAGTTTCTTACGACGTGCGTGTGAAACGGGGACGCAGCTAGTTTCTTAGCGCCGTTTGCGGACGTGTGAAACGGGGACGCAGCTGCTGTGTAGAAAACCCTAACA
>JAGPEO010000223.1 GCA_018056925.1 Phycisphaerae bacterium | reverse complement strand
GAGTGGAGTGACTGGCGCGACGATTGGTTCTGGTGGCTGCAAAGCGTCTACGTGGTGCCCGAAGCCCGCGGGGTGGGCATATACACCGCGCTGCACCATCACGTCGAGCAGCTCGCCCGCCAATCGCCCGGTGTCTGCGGCCTGCGGCTGTACGTCGACCGGCGTAATGCCACGGCGATTCAGGTATACCAGCAACTCGGGATGCAGCAGACCAATTACGACTTAATGGAGCTGGCGTGGAAGAAACCGCGGCGGGGTACGAACGCATGACCCCGACGTCAGCCTGCCAGGGCGAGGTGTCCGCCGGCTGCTGTGCCGAGCGCCTGCGCGGGCACGCCAAACGCACCAAGCCGTGTGCTTGTGCACCGATTCCGCGCCCAGCTACATTGCCGGCACGGGCGAACCGGAATCCACACCACCGCTCTCCCAAGCCGAAACACACCCATCGAATAGGGACGCAGAGTACGTGCAAGGGACGCAGAGTAGTTGAAACGTGCCGGCGCGCCCGGTAGCCTCTCTCCAATGACCAACGAAAGCCTGATCGAGCTGTTGCGGCGCCATTTTCGTGACGCGATCGCCGAAATAACCGGCAAACGCGCCGAAGACGTCGATGCCATGATCCGCCCCGCCGGCGATCCGAAATTCGGCGACTACCAGTGCAACGTCGCCATGTCGCTGGCCAAGGAGCTGCGCGCCAAGCCGCGCGAAGTGGCCGAGCGTATCGTGGCCGCGGTGCAGCCGCGCCTGGGCGGTTTGGTCGAGCCGCTGGAGATCGCCGGGCCGGGCTTCATCAACATCCGCCTGAAGCCGGCAGCGCTAGGCGACTACCTGGGCGAGATTCCTCGTCCGCCGGAAGAGACCTTGGAGGCGACGCCGTCACACGTTCCCGCCTCGCCGGCTTCCGAAACGTTCGCCGATCGCCTGGGGATCGCCCCGGTCGCGCAGCCGCAGCGCATCGTGGTCGAGTATTCGCAACCCAACATCGCCAAGCAGATGCACGTCGGGCACCTGCGCAGCACGATCATCGGCGACGTTTTTGCGCGCGTGCTGGCGTTCGAAGGACACGACGTCATTCGGCAGAATCACATTGGCGATTGGGGTACGCAGTTCGGCATGCTCATCCGCTGGTATCGCGAGCACCCGCTGCCGACGCCGCAGACGCATGCTGACGTGCTGGAAGCGATTGAAAGCGACTACCGCGCGGCACAAAAACGTTTTGAGGAAGACCCCAAGTTCGCGGACGAGGCGCGCCGCGCTGTGGCGGAACTGCAAGGCGGCGATCCGGCCACACGGGAGCTGTGGCGGCAGATGTGCGCCGTCTCACAGGAGGCCATGAACGAACTCTATACACGCCTCGGTGTCTTGTTGCGGCCGGAGGACGTGCGCGGAGAGAGCTTCTATAACGACCAATTGCCAGACGTTATCAGAGAACTCCGGGAAAAGCTGCCGCCGCGCGTAGCGTCGGCCCCCCGCGAAGTGCCGCCCGTAGCGTCGGCCCCCCGTGGCCGACGTGTTGAGTTGGGAGAAGGCAGCGGCGACGTGAAACCTGCGCCGTGGGCGGAAGTCCGCGACGATCAGGGGGCGGTATGCGTTTTCCTTTGGGATGAGAAAGGCGAGCCGCCCTTCAAGTCGCCTGAAGGGCAGCCGCTGCCACTGATAATTCAGAAGTCTGACGGCGCTTACCTGTATGCGACGACCGATTTGGCGGCGGTTCGCTACCGGCTGCGCGATTTGCAGTTTTCGTCCGGAGTTGGGGCGGAACGCGTCATCTACGTGACTGACGCCCGGCAGAAGCTGCATTTTGAGATGTTCCTGGCGGTGGCCCGGGCGGCAGGCTGGGTGCAGCCCAGGCATCGCATCGATCACGTGACCTTCGGCAGCGTGCTGGGCGAGGATCGCCGGCCGCTGAAGACGCGCGCCGGGGGAACGGTGAAGCTGCGCGAATTGCTGGACGAGGCGGAAAACCGGGCGCGGGCACTGATCGAAGAACGGGCCCGGACGAAGCAGGCTGAGCCGGACGACGCACAGCCTGATGAGCAGCAGGCGTCCCCGGAAACGCCGGCCGACAGCGCCGAAATGGCGGAGATCGCGCGCCGCGTGGGCATCGCGGCCGTCAAATACGCCGACTTGCGCAACGACCGCCGCACGGACTACATCTTCAGTTGGGACAAGATGCTGGCGCTGACCGGCAACACGGCGCCTTACATGATGTACGCCTACGCGCGGATTCGATCTATTTACCGCAAAGCCGCGGAGCGCATCGGTTCGCCGGATGTCTACGCGCCCGGCGTCCGCCTGACCTTAATTGAGCCGGCGGAGTTGGCGCTGGGACTGCGCCTGGCGCGGCTGCGCGAGACTATTGACGTGATCGCGGCGGATCTGGAGCCACACGTGCTCTGTACGTACCTGTACGAACTGGCGGGCGACTTCATGCGGTTCTATGAGACGTGTCCGGTGCTCCGCGCTCCCGACGACGCCACGCGCCTCAGCCGTCTGCGTCTGTGCGATCTGACCGCCCGCACGCTGAAGCTCGGCCTCTGGCTGCTCGGAATCGAGACGATCGAGAGAATGTAGCAGAGCCGGCTCGTGTCGAGCCGGAAGGGTCGTTGTGCGCACAATCGCGCAACGGGGCAAAACCGTGCTGAGGGGTCGCCTTGAACACATTGCGGGGCGACACGCCCCAGCTCTGATCTCAGATCCGCCCCCGCTCTGCTCTATCTTCCAATCGTGCCGTGCGAAGGACCGCTGCGCACGGTGCGATTCTGCAGATCGATGCTGAATTCCTCGCCCACCAGAATGCGCGCCTCGGCGGAATCCGGGTTCTCCTCGTAAATGCGCGCTTTAGCGGCCGCCGACCCAAGCACGCGCACCACTCTTTGCTCCAGATCAAAGTCAAGCTGGTGGGCAAAGACAGTGCGAACCACCGATTCCCAGCGCTGGGCGGTCTTCGAACCGGGCTGCTTGGCCAGCACTTCGCGCTCGTCGCGCAACTCCGCGTTGCCCGACGCCAGCAGCCACTTCAGCCGCGTGTCGCGCGATGACATCGCCCCGGCGCGGCTCGCCTCCGCCCCCGCAACCAAGAACCCGCACTCCAGCCGGTCGCAATCCAACGAAGTGTTGCGGCTCTTGAGCTGGGCCAGCAAACCGGGGTCGCTGTGAACCTCCGGAAGCATTTCCTCCAGCCGAACCATCTCGCGCCCGGCGACGTGTATGAAACGTACGTTGCCGTCAAATACGGCCGAATCCGAGCGCTCCGGCCCCTCCGACCCTAACGCGTACGTCATCCCCTTAGTGCAGCGCATCACCGTCTGACTCGGACCGCGCGTCACCATGGCCGACGGCAGCCCAAATGTCTCCTCGCCCTGACTGGCTGTCTCGGGCCGCAGTCGCCGGTTGACCACCAGGAGTGTCGTCTCGCCCTGCGTTTCTATGTTGCGTCCGACAATATCGATTTCCAGCCGCGGCGCGCCGATGCTCGAGTGAGTCACGGGTTTTGTTTCACCCGGCTCCAAGCTCTCGACCTGGATCAGTGCGTTCTTTGCCAGCAAACGCAGCGGCTCCTTGCGGATGGCGCGCTTCATCTCGCCGCGGCGATCGAGCCAATCGCGGCGCTGACGCGCTTCGCCGGCCGGAGCCTGTCCCGGGCGCTGCACAAGTGCGGAAATGCTTTGTGCCTGGCGCCAGAGTTGCGGACCCAGCACATAGAACGCCTGTATGCTTTGCCGTGAACACGCCGGGACGAGCGCGTTCAGCCAGCCGGGCAGGCGCGGCCCCGTCGGGGCGGCTTGCTTGGCATCCTCGAGCAGCAGCGTCAGCTCATCGGCGTGCAACGACTCATCACCGTTGACGGCGACCACATCGCCCGCCAAGTGCACCGTGTTCTTCTCGAGATCCACGTCCAACGACTCGGTGCTGGTCACCTGGATTGGCGTACGCCGGCTGCGCTGCCGGCCTTGCAAGCTGCGTGTGGCCTCGAACCGCAGCCACGACGGACCGGCCACGTGCAGACCATCCCATTCCAGATCCACGCGCTCCCCGCGAACCGTGTACGGAAAGCCGTGAACCAGTGCGTGCCGCTGGGGCGTTCCGAAAACCGTGCCGCGCTGCAACTCATTCTCCCCGGAAAACTCGGCGAAGATTCGCTCGCCGCGCGCCGCCAACTGGTTCTTGCGGGTCGGATCAGACATGGCCGCGTCGCCGATGACTTCCAGCGTGCGGAGCACGAACTCCGGCCCGCCCGCGGCGGCATCGCCGGGATCCATTGCAGCGTGTACCTTCTGCCCGCGCAGCCAGGCTCGGCCGCGTTTGATATGCACCGAGCCGAGCGCGTCCATCTGCCGCGGGTAGCCCCGCTTGGCGTCGGTCAGTCCAAACAGGATTTCCAGTCGATCGCTCTGCAGAGATTCGTCACGCTGCTCCAGGCGCACATCGCCCAAGGCCACCGTCTTTTCCAAAGCCGTCTGGATCGACGCTTGGTCCGCGCCGTCGGCGAACGTCACGTCGATCCGCTCGGCCGACAACGTCTGCTCGCCGAGATCCACTGACGCCGCCCCCACGAAAGTGGCGCTCTGCAATCCGCCGGCGCTCATCCAGTCGGCCAGCGGCGCTTCGCCGGCTTCGGCCTCATCTCGCGGCTTGTCGGCCAGGTGCAGCTCGCCCCAAAGCGCGCAGCGAATGGCCTGCCGCCGGCCGCCGGACCCGGCTGCGCTGGTGAAATCGACGTCGCCGATAAGCTTCACCACCTTGCGCTCCTGGTCCATATAGATGGTCTGGGCCGAGCCGGCGAGCTGCTCGCCGCGCGCGAATTCAACCCGGCCGCCAGGGGCCGGATGCAGCCAGAGCTGCTTGTTTTCGTCGTGGTATTCCAGGCGGCCGCAGACCAGCTTCTCGTCCCCCCTCCACAACTTGACCTCCGTCCCAAGTGCCTCGAGGTGGCGCCGCGGCTTCTCTCCCGTGTCAGCCGGCACGGGTTCAACCCGCAACTGCCCGCCCCAATGCACGATCACGCCGGAGCGCTCCGCGGGCGCAGTCGTCGGCGCACTCGCCGGCGCACTCGCGGGCGCCGGCTCCGGGTGTGCAGCCTCTTTTTCGACCGGCTGCTCCGCGGGCGCCTGCGTTAAGTCATGGCTGCTGCCGCCAACTTCGAAAAGCATTCGCACTTCGTCAGCAACCAGCCCCCCGCCGGTGGTTTCGCCTTTGAACTCATAGGCGGTCACGCCGTCAGGCAGGACGCATAAGTAGGCCTTCTGCGCTTTTTTGGGCCGCCGTTGCTTGGGCGCAGCGACCTGCTTGACCGATGTTGCGGCAGCCATCGCTTCTTCTGCCGTCGCAGCTTCTGCCGCCGCGGCATTCTCATCCTCGTTGCGCAGCAGCCCGCCGCCGCCGTAAAGCACCAGGCGCTCACCCTCCCGCAGCGTCAGGCTCTGAATGACGTTGTCGGCTTGATTCCAGACCAAGTGCAGCCCAACGCCGGCCAACTCGAAATCGTGGCCGACGATTTTGATCGGGCCGTCCGTGCGCAGCTCGCCCGACTCGAAATCAAAGTCGATTTGATCGAGCATGGCGAGAATCTCATCCTGCGGCCGCTCCGAAAGCGGCGTGCGCTGCCGTTCACGCGAACGGTCCAGCAGCAGTTCGACGTTCCCCTTCAGCCAGCCGGCGCGCGGCCGCCCTTGCACCTTCTCGAGGTCTTCGACTTGCAACTGCCCCTCATCGGCGGACATCGTGGCGATCATGCCACTCGGCAGCCACATGGTCAGCCTTGGCCGCCTGACGTAAACCTCGTCCTTCGCGTCCGCGACCGGCGTCCACTCCTCGCATTCAAAGCGCTGCACGGGCCGCCCGGTCTCGCGGTGGTAAATGGTGAACGAAACGCCGCCGCCCGAGGGCACCTCCACGCCGGGCAGGCGCAAGGCCTCACCCGCGCGGCCGCGGTCCACGGGCAAAATTTCCGGGGAATCGCCGCCCGCGTCGAGGACCGGGTCCTGCACCACGACCAGATACCCCAGGAAAAGCGCGCCGAACAGCGCCAGCGTCGAAAGCAGCAAAATGGCATTGCGGGCCATGCTCGGGCTTCCTTACCGCACTCTAGCCAGCCCCCGTCAGACGCCGTAGTACCTCAAAACTTCCTGCCAGCGGCCGTCGCGCCTCAGCACGTGCTCAATGGCCTCGCGCACGGCGCCCTGCCCGCCGGCCCGCTGGGTAACCAGCTTAGCCGCCGCTTTCACCTCGGGCACGGCGTTGGCGACTGCGACCGGAAAGCCGCAGGCGCGCATGGGCGGCAAATCGGGCAGATCATCGCCGATGAAGGCGATTTCGGACAATTGCAGGGCCAGCCGGGCGGCCAGTGTCCGCAGATCGGCCAGCTTGTCGGAACTGCCCTGAATCACGTGCTCTATGCCGAGATCGCGCGCCCGGGCCTCGACCGCCGCGCAGCTTTTTCCCGAGAGAATTACCGCCACGCCACCGAGCTTCTGAAACCAGCGGATCGCGAAGCCGTCCTGGACGTAAAAGGCCCGCGCCGACCGCCCTTCGC
>JAGPEO010000222.1 GCA_018056925.1 Phycisphaerae bacterium | reverse complement strand
TCCCCGAAAGGTAGCGTCGCCCCGCCGCGACCACATTCCCACATTCCCACTTTCCCACGTTCCCACGTCCGGCAAGACTAAGGACCAATTACTAACAACTCTTGGCCCTACATTCCCACATTCCCACTTTCCCACGTTTTCACGGGCGCGTGTCCATCGATCAGGGCCGCGTCGGCCGCTGCGGCGAGCGACTGCGCATGCCGTCCCGCGTGCACACGCGGTGTCCATCGATCAGGGCCGCGTCGGCCGCTGCGGCAGTATGGCTCGCCCGAGTGGTGGGCAGGGGTCCAGTGTCCATCGATCAGGGCCGCGTCGGCCGCTGCGGCGAGATAGTCTTTAGATGCCGCGCCTGCGCTATAAGTGTCCATCGATCAGGGCCGCGTCGGCCGCTGCGGCCCGCCTGGCCAGCCCTTTCAGGATCGCGTGGGCCTGTGTCCATCGATCAGGGCCGCGTCGGCCGCTGCGGCGCAGCTTGACCTGATTATGCGGCGCGTGGCTCGGGTGTCCATCGATCAGGGCCGCGTCGGCCGCTGCGGCAAGGCCGAAATCGCAATCACCTGGACCGACCCGTGTGTCCATCGATCAGGGCCGCGTCGGCCGCTGCGGCGTGGGCGAATGGAGATAGCATGATGAATACGAGCAGTGTCCATCGATCAGGGCCGCGTCGGCCGCTGCGGCGCTGCTGCTGGATGCGGTGATGCAGGAGATGAGGGGTGTCCATCGATCAGGGCCGCGTCGGCCGCTGCGGCGCCACCTGCGGTGGAACTCGTCTGTTTCGCCGCTACGTGTCCATCGATCAGGGCCGCGTCGGCCGCTGCGGCGCGCACGCGCTCGGCAAACTCTGCCAGAGTCGGCCCGTGTCCATCGATCAGGGCCGCGTCGGCCGCTGCGGCGAGTGCGGCGACTGCTCGGTCATGTCCCATCTCCTGTGTCCATCGATCAGGGCCGCGTCGGCCGCTGCGGCGTGACGGGGTGCACCAAAATCAGCCCCGGCTGCAAGTGTCCATCGATCAGGGCCGCGTCGGCCGCTGCGGCGCGCCCGCATCCATCTCTGTGCGACGTGATGCGTGTGTCCATCGATCAGGGCCGCGTCGGCCGCTGCGGCTGCCGCACTCGCAAGTTGCTGTAAATACCGAACTTGCGCGTGCGTTTGCGAGCGTGACCCGCACGTACGGCAACTGTTCGGTCGCATCCCAAAACCAGCAAGCTGTAAGTCCGCAATTCCCAAAGACTTACGCCCTCGCGAGCGTGCCCAGGCCCCCCCTTCACCACCGTCGCACTCGCGGGCGCCCTGACGCGCCCACGGCGTTGGTCGCAGTTGGCTGCGTCGCACCGACTTTATCCTCGGCCAAGGCCGCGACGACCGACTTTTCAAAGAACACCGCCGCGAAGCGCCGCCCGCGCCGACGCGGACCTGATCAATGCCGTCGCTGTCCGTGCCGCCGGGGCGTGCGAGCCCGCCACGATGTCACCCTTGCGGGGCCTCCTTCGGCTGTCGCCTTGGAGTCAGCACGTGTTGACACACAGGGGCGACGACTACGTGGACTTCGGCTCGGATATACCGCCCGAAGGCTCGCCCCACAAACCCAGTATATCAGAGCCTCAGAAGGGGCTGTCAACCCCTGCATCCGCAAGTTTGTGCAGGCGCATCAACTGTGGGCGAAGGGTATCTTCGACCCTTTTAACGGCTAAGGTCCTGGCGCGGGAATCCCGCGGTGGGAGAGCACGGAAGGCGGCGACGGCTTGATCGCCAAGGGCAAAGACACGGTGCAGATTCACCGAGGCGTTATGATCACTGTTGCATGTGAACGGACGGTCGGGCCGATCTGGTCTGCGCCCTGGGCACTCCGGATTAGGACAGGCGAATAGACGCTCGACCCAGCCGAAGCGTATGACGGCCCGCCCGTTCTCGCGCGCCAGACTATAGCGACGCCCCAATGCGCCGCACTTTGAGCACACTTGGGATGTTCCAAAGGGAGATACGGGGAAATGGCGAATGCCTGCGTCGTCGCACATGCGCTTGAGGTGCTCGATAAGTTTCGCGCGGTTCCAGCGCAGCAACGCCCTATTAATGCCGCGCTCGCGTTCCGCGTCGGGAAGCAACGTCTCGAGGCTTTCGTAGAGCAGGACATCGGCCCGCGTGTATGGGTCGCCAGCGGCAGGGTTCGAGCCGCGAAGGGCCTCGTTCACGATCTTGCGAGCGGCCTTTTTGAAGCGGTCCTCGCCCATACGGTCGATGTGCGCTTGCAGACGCACGTGCGACCTCTCGCCCTTCACCGGCTTCCCCCGCAATTGCCTCAGTCTCCGAATTTCTCGCTTGTGACGGGCGATGTGCGCCAGATCGGGCCCTGGTGACCACTCCGCTTCGCCGCTTGCCCTCGCCTCCACTTGACCAACCGCGACGTAGCGCGACTGGAGCAGTCTCACCCCGTGGTGCGTTTGCTGGATCTCCGGCACGCCGATGACCGCGCGCGTAAGGAAGCCGACGCCGCGGGTGTCCAAGTCTACGGCAACGGATACGAGCCCAGCCGGCAACGTCTTGGACTTTTGTTTCTTTCCGGACTTTGTGAGTTCGCTGGTTTCGTCGAACCTGATGGCCTTGGCACGCTCTGTTCGTGCTTCGTCCTTTATTTTAACGGCAAATACGAGGTACGGGGTGGCCGACAGCAGTCGATCCTCTATGGGTTTATCAGCAAACGGGGCCATGCGAATGTCGCGAAACAGCAGTTTGAGCCCGCTGACTTGTGCATCGCGCTCGATGAGCAGCTGATCGTCATAATACCGAAAGCCGTCCGCTTCTACCTTCGCGCCCTTGTTCTTACCTCGTGTGACCGTCCGTGGCACTTTGACCGGCCGCAGTTGGGCCAGCCGTGGATCTGCCTTGAATCGCACATTAACCCAGGCATCGGGAAAACCGGCCCCGTCGCTCGGACCGGTCAGCAACCGTAACTCGACGGACCCGACCGTGCGGCGTGACTGCGGTAGACGCAGAAGACGATATCCTTGAGGACTCGTCTGCGGAGCATTGAACAGACACCAGCGCGGGTGGTGGACTGGATCTGGCATCGTGAACGTTGGTCGCTGCTTGAAGCGCACGAATTCGCGCAGGTACTGAACGTGGATCTTATGCAGTGCGTGCAACTCGGGATTGCGCTTCCAGAACTCCTCGGCGCGCACAGATGCTTGCTTCCAAGCTTTCGCCCGGGCGATTCTCCGTTTGCCGGCTTCGTCAATTGGAACGACCGCGGGAGGGGCCTTGCGGCGCCACGCGGCTAGCTGTGGGTTGGCTTCGAGCCAGTCGAGGTATGCGTGGTCGCGCTCGGCCCGCTTGCGAAACCGCCCGCCGCGCGCCGCCTCGCCTTCCTCGAACTTCGGGCGGAGATTCAGGTACAGGGCATGTTCTGGTTCCGCTTCCCATTCCGACTTGCGGTCGCGCCACTCCTGGTACTCCTTTTCCCATGTCTTCACCAGTTCCTCGTGACTCCGCATGCATGCCACGGCGTCGCGCGTCAGGGGCTGGAAAAGCGAATCCGGGAGACCAGCTCTCATATCGTCCTTGTCATAGGCGAAGACGCCTTTGGACGCGAGCGCGACAGCCTCAGCAAACACCTCTTCACCAGTGACCTCACGCGCCTGGCCGTTGCACGAGATGGTGGCCTTCTTCTTGAAGGCACTATTCGCGCTTCGCTTTCGAAGGCTGACCGCATTCAGCAGGTCGACGGAGTCCTTCGCGTCGCGCGCAAGAACAAACTGCGCAACACGTTGGTAAACCTGCCGCTGCGCCTCGTTCCCCCCCACTTCCCCTCGCCGCATTGCGAACAAGCGTTTCAGCAGCGCGGGTAGGCGTTGATTGAAGACGCAGTGCGTGCGCCAAAGCTGCATAAGCGTTTCTCGATCGCACTCGATTCGCGCTCGAAGTGCACGGACTCCCACTTCTACACCTCCAAGAATAGCTATCGCCGCGGGTGCGGGACCGGTGCTGAACCGCTCAGATTAGATTACCACGATCCCCTCATCTTGGGAAGGCAACGCCGGCCCGAGCGTCGTCGCCGACTCGCGCGCCGCCTCCTCATTCGACCCCAAATCGACAATTAGCACCTGATCCTGCTTGAGGTTAACCACATCCCGCAATGCATTCTCCAGTCGAACACGATCAATCGGCTTCAATGTGCAATAGAACACCGAGTACTGCCACGGCTCGCCGTAAGCCTTCATCACTTTGTGCGCACGGCGCAGGCGCTTCGGGTCGCGAACGTCATAGCAGACCAGGTAACAGCGGCGCATAAGAGTGTCAGTTGTCAGTTTTCCGTCGTCAGTCTCGCTCGCCCTCGCTGGCGCTTCGGGTTCCGACTCATCGCGTCGTCAGGAACGCTAGCGTCGGCACCTCCTCTAGCAGCCACGCCGCGATCAGCCGGGCGTGTAGCATCAGCATCCGCCGGTAGCTCAGCCGGTATTCAAAAACCGGGTGCGTCACTTCCGTATCCATTCGCCGGCCGTAGGCTGAGAAGAAGGCCTTGCGGCCGGCGTCGGTCAGGGCGCAGCCGGCGGCCGTCTCAAGAAAGTGCCCTTCGGTCAGTTCGCCCCGATTAAAAGCCGAGATGGCCAGGGAATCGACGATGAGCGGGCGGAACGGCTCCACCAGGTCCAGCGCCAAAGCCGGCCGGCCCGGACGCGTGGTGTGCAAGGCCCCGAGCGTGGGCTCCAGGCTCGCCAGGCGGCAGGCCGCAACGCACTCGTTCGTCAGCATGGAGTAGCCGAAAGACAGGACCGCGTTGATTGGGTCGGGCGGCGGGCGACGCTGGCGGCCCTTGGCGTCGAAGCGGGCCGCGATTTCCTTGACGCCTTCTTTGAACATGCCGGCGAAGTTCTTGAAGTAAATGGCGGCCGAGTTGCCCTCGTGTCCGCGGAGTTCGTCCAGGGTGGCGGCGCGCTCGGCCGCGGCCATGCACTTCTGTAGGTCGGCGGCAATGCGCTCGGGCAGAGCGGCATGGTTCCGCATCAGCAGCGTACGCTGATTGGCGATCTTGGCGACCGTGACGGCCCGGGCCAGTTCGAGCGCTTTGTCCGGGCGATCCAGCGTGCGCACCTGCGCGGCCCGCACCGCGGCGCTGGTTGGTCCCAGTGGGTCCATCATGGCTAGCAGGCGCCCGGCCGACGAGAGGAATGCCAGGGGAACTTCCTTATCTGCGAAGACGCCTAGCGCCTGCGTTGAAACCTGCACGCTGCCCAGCACCGCTAATGATTCGAGGCTAGCCAACGGTAATTCGCGAACCAGCTCACCGTCTTTGTCTGTGATGCGCAGCGACTGCCCGCGCACGCCGACGCGGATGCCTTCGCGCTGCAGGACGACATGAATGCCGTCGTCCCTGGGCGGCCACAGCTTGCGCGGCGTGAACTCATCCTCCGCCGCTTGGGCGCGCGCGTGGCCGTGCTCGGAGCTTGTAGTGCCAGCAAGGCCCGCTGCCTGCTCGGCCGTCAGCCGCTGGTGGTTGATTTCGTCCGGCAGACAGAGCGGCTGGAGCGAGCAACGCGGGCAGCGCGGGTCATTCAGCAGCGGCAGCGGGCGTGCCCCGCGCGCGGTCCGCCGGGCTGCCTCCAATTCGCGCAAAGCGTCCTGCCGCAGGGCATCGTCGACCTCGATTCGCAGGCGCTGGCGCTCAGCCGCGTAGTAGATGACCGCCTCGGGCACGGTGTAGCCCGCCTCTTCGAGCAGCAGGACCTGCAAGCCAAGCTGCACGCGGTCGGTCGGCCACGGCTCGGGGGCGGGCAGCAGCCGCGGCTGCTCGAGCATTTCGTCCACAGCGTCGGCCACTTGGCCGGAGCGTTTGGGCTTGCCCTTGCGGTATTCGACGGGGACCGCTGTCATGCCTTCGGTTTCGGTTAGGTCAAGGGTCGCTGTTAGGGCGAGGCGCTGGCTGGTGAGCGCGAGGCTGTGGACAGAGCGTGGGCGGGGCGGATCGTTTTCGGGTTCCTCGAGTTTCCGGGTGCGTTTGCGTGCGCTGGCTTGATCGCCGGCCTCGGATTGCGGCCCGTCACCGGGACGGTCCACGCGTCGATGCACGCCGGTGCCTTGCTCCGTGTCGGCGCTGGGCACGAACACGCCCTCGACCGTCATGTAGTAGAAGAGTCGCGGGCAGTACGCGTGCTCAGCCACGCCACGGGCTGGCCAGAGTGGCTCGTCCATTCGACGCTCCCGGGAAAGGACGCCATTTTGTCGTTGTTAACTTGTGAGTTGTCAACTCCTTTAATGCTTGTGTTTCAAGTACTAGGGCCGTTGCGCGGAAGAGTGGGGGGTAAAGTGGAGACCCAGAAGGCCGGAAGGGGCAGCAGGCAGCGAGAAGGATGGGGATAGACAAATTCTCGCATCACCGACGTGGGCTCCGTCCGCAAATGTGGCCCAGCCGCTCGCAACCGTTCCCGTCCCGGATCGAATCTGTGCAAATCTGTGAAATCTGAGGAGAAAAACGCCTCCACAGATTGGAAAGCTTGACACAGATCAGACCGGCGCAAAACGGCCCAGTCCCGGGGCAGTCACCTATTTCGCTCGTTGCGTTCGAGCATCGCGGGCCACTGGTTACGACGACGAGGCTTTGGCGCTACTCCTGGAC
>JAGPEO010000221.1 GCA_018056925.1 Phycisphaerae bacterium | reverse complement strand
CGAGACGGGCGAGCTGCACGTCGACCCCAAACAATCGCCTCAAAACGAAGACCTACTGAACTTGGCGGCCATCCACACGCTTAAGCACGGCGGCACCGTGCATGCGGTGTCCTCAACCGACCTACCCAACGGCAGCCCAGCAGCCGCCATTTTCCGGTTTTGAGCCGGGGCGTATCGCCCCGGCACACCCTCAATATTGCTCGCGTATCGCCAATAACACGTATGCCGTCGCTTCAACCGCGCCGCGCGCTAGCCTCTCTTTTTTCCCGCCCTTAACGCCCTTCCCACCCTTCGCACCCTTTTCACCCTTCATACCCCAACACCCCGGCGCGGCGCACGGGCTTGCGGCGCGAGCTTCGCTCCCACAACGGCACCTATCGAACGCGAATTTGGACGCCCGCGGCTACCTTCGGCCACATATTCCTGGCGCGCCAGGCGCCATGCCTTCGTGTTCTCGGTCCGTGCCGGCCAAATGGAAGACTAGAAAGTCATCTTTTTGGAAAAGCGGCGAAAACAGCCCCGGCTGCCCATAATTGGGTTACACTTAAGCTCAGGTGGCGAGTTCGACCCCGTACTCTCAAAAGCGGTAACTCGCAAAACAGATATTTAGGACATTCCGGAAGGAGAAAAGGCACATGACTACGAACAAATTGATCTTGTTCGCTGCCCTTGTGTCGTCCGCGCTCGCCTGCGGAGCGTTCGCGGACGACTGGAAGACTTCCGGAAAGAACCCCCAACGCAACGGACAATCCGCGGATTTCGGGCCGGACTCGCCCACCTTGGCCTGGTCCGGCGGACGATATTCGATGAACGCCTGGCCGGCATTCATTGAGGGGCAGCGCCTCTTCACCATTCGCCAGCAGACCTGGCCGGGCGAATCGCACAACGATGCGTTCCTCGTGGCCATGAACATCCACACCGGTGCGGAGCTATGGGTCCGGGCGGTCCCTCCATATCCCGGCGGTTGGGTGCCGTGGGTTGCCGGCGTGAACGACGGAAAGGTCTATGTCTCGCGCGGCGGCGCCTCGTTCGCCCCGCTCTATGCGTATAGCGCCGAAACCGGGCAGATCCTCTGGACCTCCGAAGAAGACATTGATGCGCGGCCCTACGACGGCGTCGTCTTCGCGCCCAACGGCGATCTGATCATCGGCAGCTTTACCGACCTCTGGCGCATCAGCGGCGAAGACGGCGCCACCGTCTGGCACTCCAGCCGCATTTGTTCCGCCGCCGGCAATTGCGGCGCGGCCCTTTATGGCGACGCCGTTTACATCGCCGACCTGGCCTCCGGCGGCCACGCCATCGTGCGCTACGATTTGGCCACGGGCGCCCTGCAATACACCGGCGATACAATGCCGGGCCTTGTTATGCAGAACACGCCGTTTTGCGGTCCGGACGGGACCATCTACCTGTCGCGCACCCAGAACAATCCCTCGTATGACTACTTCTACGCCTTCACGGATACCGGCTCGGCGATAACCCAGAAATGGAGCGTGCCCGCGGCCTGGACGGTGGCCTCGGAGTTCGGCATCGGGCCGGACGGCTCAATCTACATGCTAAAACCCGGCTACGAGTTCGTCCGCCTCAATCCCGCCGACGGCAGCGTCATCAACAGCGCAGGCTACATTCCTTCGCCAGATATCTTCATCGCGCGCATGGCCATCGATGCCGCCGGCCGCGTGTATCTGGGGAATGGCAGTTACGAAGACGGCCGACTCTACGCGTTTGATGCCGACCTGACGCTCCTATGGCAGACTTCCGTGACGGACATTTACATTGGCGGCCCCGCGCTCGGCGCCGGCGGCACCCTGATCGTGTGTGGCGTCGATACGGACATCCGTGCCTACCGCACAGCGCGCGGCGATATGAACTGCGACGGCAAGATGAACACGTTCGACATCGACCCCTTCGTGCTGGCCCTGACCGACGCGGAGGCTTATCTGGAGATGTACTCGTCCTGCAACATCATGTACGCCGACATGAATGCCGACGGGGCCGTGAACGCTTTCGACATCGACCCCTTTGTCGATGCCCTCACAAGCGATTGATGCATCCGCTTTGAAGGTGTTCCTTCAAGCGAAGCCGGGCGACCGCGGCCAGCCACCACCGGTTGCCCGGCAACTTTTATAATCGCTGCTGAACCCGGCAAGAACTCCCGCGTTCAAGCCCGGCCGGACTCCACCATCCACCGTCCACCGTCCATGCCGCGTTGTGCCGCGCGCCTGCCGCTACTAGAATCCGCTGATCGCAAGGCTTGGAGTGATTTCATGCCCGATGAGCAGAAAAAGATCATTGTCGATGACGACTGGAAAGCTGAAGCGCGGCGCGAAAAGGAGCGGCTGGCCGAACAGCAGCAAGCCGCGGCGCACGAGCTCATGCCGGAGCCGTCGTTCGCTGAACTGGTGAACCTGATCGCCATTCAGGCGATGGTGGCCCTCGGCTTGGTGGGCGGCCCGGGCGGCGAGCGCATTCCGCCCAATCTCGAGGCCGCCAAACACTTCGTAGACATGCTGCAAGTGCTGGAGGAAAAGACCAAGAACAACCTGACGCCCGAAGAGAAACGCGCGTTGGACGCGACCCTGTACGAGATGCGCATGCGCTACGTGCAAATGGCCGGCGGTCCAATCGGTCCCGCGCCGTCCGCCCCGGGAGTGTGACGGTAGCTGCGGTGGCGGGTGCGATAGTGCATGTGATGGTAGGCGTGACGGCAGGTGTCACCGCGGGTGTAATGGTGTGTGTGATGGCGGGTGCCATGCCCAAGCTGTAAGCGCGGGCATGCCCACGCTAACAGCTTGGCGGCCTGAATTAAGGATGCAGGATCAAAAATGCAGACTTCCGACGCATCCCCGCCGCACTCCGAGTGCAAAACTCCTGAATTCGAGGCCGCGCCCGATCGCGAACGCCGCAGCCGCGGCTATCGCTGGCTGATACACCTGGGCCTGCCGGCCTCGATCAGCTTGGCGTTGCACATCCTGCTGTTCGGGCTGCTTGCGTTGAAGACGTGGCAGGTCGTCGCATCACACGCTGCAGAATTCAGTGAATATGCCGCCGGCGTCATCCAGGCGCCGGACCAGAACACCTTGCCGGCGCTCGACTGGACCCCGCCCACCCCGCTGGCCGAGCTGGAAAAGCCGACCGCCATCCCAGACTTAGGCAGCCTGGATTTCAGCCGCGTCACGCCGCTCGAGCCCGGCGCGCTCGGAACCGGCCCAAACCTCGGCCCAGCCTCGGACGCCATGGGTTTGGGTGACCTTGGCACAGGCTCGCTGAGCCTGCTCGGCACCGGTGGCGGCGTCGCCGGCGGGGCTGGCAGTGGCGGCTTCGGCAGCTCCTTCGGACAACGCGGCGACCTCGGGCAGGCCGGCGTGTGGAACGTCTCCGTCCCGGCCAATCGCATCGTGTACGTCATCGACTACTCCGGCTCGGTGATCGTCGCGGTCGATGAACTCAAGCGGGAATTGAAGCACTCCATCGGACGGTTGCGCCCGACGCAGCTTTTTGAAGTCATCCTGTTTTACGGCGAAGGCGCCGGCGGGCAGGAACTTTCCAAAGCGGACGCGTTCGGCTCGCAGCTTCAGCCCGCGACTCAAGAAACGCGCCGGAAGTTTTTCCAGTGGCTGGACAGCAAATCCCCGCGCGGCGCAACCGACCCGCTGCCCGCCCTGAAACGCGCCCTGGCGCTCAAGCCGCAGGCGATTTTCTTCTTCTCCGACGGCTTTTTTGACGATTCCGTGAGCGATGAACTGACCCGCGCTAACAAGAGCGTCGGCGCAAAACTGGTGTGCCTGGTTTTTGACGAAATCCTGCTCCAAGACACCAGCAGGTTGCCGCGCGAAACCGAAGGCGCCCGCCGCCTGCGGCGCATCGCCGAGCAAAACGGGGGACAATGCAAAATCGTCACTGCCAACGATTTGCCATAGCGCCGCGGACGACGTGATGAGGTGATAACGTGATAAAGTGATAGGGTGATAGGTCGGCCCGCGACCCCTTTATCACCCTATCACCTTATCACTTTATCACTGCAGACTGCGCGCAGCACCGCCCCCATTTCCCCAAGAAAGCGTCGCCGACTGAAGCGCTGCATCGCGGCGTGCATCGCCACCGGGTCGAACACGGTCGATTCCACTTTCCGCATAGCCTCGATCAGCGCATCCGCGTGTTGCTCTTTGAACAAAACCCCCGTTACCCCGTCGCTGACCGTCTCGGTCGCCCCGCCCACTCCGTACGCGACCACCGGGCAGCCGTGGGCCATAGCTTCCACCGGCACGATGCCGAAATCCTCTTCGCCGGGAAACAGCAGCCCGCGCGCCCGCCGGTAACACTCCGCGATTACCTCGGACGGCTGCCAGCCCAGCCACGTGACGTCGCCCTGGCCGCGCAGCCGTTGCCCGCGCAAGCGCTTGACCTCCGGCCCCTCGCCGATCACGACCAGCCGCCGCCCCAGCCGCGTGCACGCCTCCACGGCCAGATCCAGCCGCTTGTATGGCACATGATGCCCGACGCACAGGTAGAAATCCTCCCGCGCTTCGCGCGAAGGCTCGGCCGGCAGATCGACCGGCGGGTAAACGATGACGCTTTCCCGGCCATAGTCGCGGCGGATGCGGGCCGCCACGTGCCGCGAGTTGGCTACGAACTGATCGACGCGCCGAGCCCCCGCCGCATCAATCCGCCGCGCCAGCGCGGTCGAGAGGAGAAACGGTGTAACATGCGTCAACGGCAGCGTCCGACAGTACTGCCGGCGCAACTGCTCGTCCCACGCATAGCGCATCGGCGAGTGGCAATAGCAGACCACCCTGCTGCGCGGGTGCGGCCGCATGGCTTTAGCCACCGCGGCATCGGAGCAAACTACTAGATCGACCTCCGGCAGCCGGATTGAACGTGCGGCCAGGGCCAACAGGGCCAACAGCTTGGGGTAGTAGCGCCGCACGCCGGGCAGGCGATTGAGAATTGAAGCTCGCACCGGCGGCCAGCCCCGGCAAATCTCCTGCGGGTCGTGAATGAGGGTGTAGATCGGGGCGCCGGGCAGCAATTCGCACAATGCTTGCAGCACCTTCTCCCCGCCGCGCAGGCGCACCAGCCAGTGGTGCGTGAGGACGGCCGAGCAGACCAGCGGCGCAGCCGACGTTTCGGCTGGGGCGATCGAGGGCCAGTAGGCGGCGGAAAGCTGGCTCATGAAGGCGGATGATATCCGGTAGCGGCCGGCGCGGGTTATGGTTTAGCACCTGCCCTCATGTGAACCCCCCCAGCAGCCAATCCCGAAACGGCTCATAGCTCGTGCTCATCCGCTCATACTGTTCCGGCCGGGTCTCCAGTCCGGCCAGACTCGGCGGGACCGGCGGGTCCAAGCCGATAAGCGAACGAATTTCCTCTGGAAACTTTGCCGGATGTGCGGTTTCAACCGAAACGGCCAGCGCTTCCGCGGCGGAGGCGTTCTCGCTTACGTAGGCTTCCAGCCCAGCCCAGCCGACCGCGCCATGCGGCTCGAGCAGCGTGTTGTGCCGCTCGTAAGCCGCCTGGATCATCATGCGCGTTTCATCGTCACTGATGCTGATGGCGTACAGATCGCGCCGCATCTGCTCCATATCCGGCTGTTCGCGCAGCAGCCCGGTCTCGTCCATCATCCCGCCGTAAACGTCCACCAGCCGCGCCAGGTTCGACGGATGTCCCACGTTCATCGCGTTAGAGATGCACACGCGCGACGGCGAAATCTTCCGATACCTGCCGCTACTCAGGAATAGCGGCACTTCATCGTTCGCGTTAGTGGCGATCACCAGCCGCGAAATTGGCAGGCCCATGCGCCTCGCAATCACCGCGCCCATCATGTCGCCGAAATTGCCCGACGGGACGCTGAACACGATCGGCTCGCGGGCCGCTACGTCCGCCAGATTGATGTACGCATAAACGTAGTAGACCGATTGCGGCAGCAGGCGCCCGATGTTGATCGAGTTGGCCGACGTCAGCCGAATGTCGCGCAAGGCCGGGTCGGCGAACGCACGCTTCACCAGCGCCTGGCAGTCGTCGAATTTGCCGTCGACGCCGATCGTGGTCACGTTGCCGCCAATGGTCGTCATCTGCTTGCGCTGCCGATCCGAGACTTCGGCCGGCGGAAATAGCACGACCACACGCACGCGCGGCACGCCGTGATAAGCATGTGCGACCGCGCTACCCGTATCGCCGGAGGTCGCGGTCAGAATAATCAACTCGCCCGCCTGCTCGCGCATGAGCACACTCATCCAGCGGGCCATCATGCGGGCCGCGAAGTCCTTGAACGAAGCCGTCGGCCCCCGATCCAGACGCATCAGGTAACGCCGGCCGGTGACGCGCTCCAGCGGCACCTCGTAGTCGTAAGCGTCATCGCACAAGGCCCGCAACGTCGCGTCGTCGAACGTGCCATCCGCATACGGCCGCAACACCTCGTAAGCCACGTCCGCGTAGGGTCGGCCCCGCAACTTGGCCAGCCCAGCGAGGTCCAGCGGCGGAAAGCGGTCCGGCATAAAAAGCCCGCGGTCGGAGGCCTGGCCTTGTAGCAAAGCCTCGGCCAAGCTCACCGGCGCCACCTGGCGATTCGTGCTGTAATACTGAATCTGCTCGTGCATGCCGCGAGTATACGCGGCAAGGGTG
>JAGPEO010000220.1 GCA_018056925.1 Phycisphaerae bacterium | reverse complement strand
CCCTCGAAGTGATGGCGCATGGCCTCGTGAATGAACATGTGCTCGGAGATCAGTTCGCGAAACTCGCGAAACTGCTGCTCGTTCGGCAGTTCACCGAAGATGATCAAATAGGCCGTCTCCAGAAACGTGGAGTGTGCGGCCAGTTGTTCGATCGGGTAGCCGCGGTAGCGCAGAATGCCGCGTTCGCCGTCGATGAACGTAATCTTGCTTTGGCACGAACCGGTGTTGCCGTAGCCCTCGTCCAGCGTGATCAGACCGGATTCGGCCCGGAGCTGGGCGATGTCCACGGCGCGCTCGTTCTCAGTGCCGACCACCAGTGGGAGGTCATAAGCCTCAGTGCCGACAATCAATCGTGCCTTATCTGCCATAATACCTTCTCAAAAGCGGGTGGCGCCGGACGGCGGTCATCCGCCCAGGACATCGAATTCCAGCAGCTCGGCCGTGTCGGGCAGCTCGTCATAGTGAAGCGCTCGTGACACGAGGTTCGCGGCCACGTCATCCGAGACAACCCCGCGCGCCAGGCCGCGGAACTTGGCGATCACTTCCTGATCGGTCATGGGGTTACGAGCGTGTCCGCGCGGGTACGTGACGAACTGCTCGAGCGTCCGCCCGTCGCGCAGCTTGACAATCAGGCGGTTCGGAATGCCGTCCGGATAACCGGCGTTGCATTCCGCGGTTTCCACAATGCTGATGCGGTCCAGCCACGCCAGCACCGCCGGATCGCGGTAGTTGCTTTCCGCAAAAGATTCGGCCGTCACATCACCATCACGCAGAGCCATGACCACACAATAGGCCATACTATGGTCGGCCGTTTCGCGACTGGTCGGGCGCCACTTTTCCGGCTCACTACCAATGATACTTACAGCGGCTTCGAAACTTTCAATCCGGATACTCTCGATTTCGCGCATATCTCCAATCCGGGGCCGGAGTTGCAGCGCCGCGTCGATCGCAGATTGCGAGTGATATTCGGCCGGCCAGCGCTTGATATGCGTGCGGCGGATCATCCAGTCGTCGGGCCCGCGGCTCCAGCTCAAATCGAACGGGCCGGTAACCATCCGCAGGCCACAGGGGCCTTCAAATATCTCGTGCGGGCCGGTCATTCCAAGCCGGGCCAGGTTGGCCGCGAACACGCCGTTGCGGGCGGCGTTCGCGAAAGCACACGCCTTCCAGTCCGAGATTTGTCCGGTACGCGTCTGGCGGGTCGCAAAATTGCAGACGCCCGCCAGACCCAGCGCGTGCGCGGTCTGCTCAACCGACAGGCCCCAAAGCCGGCTGGCCAGCAGGGCGGTTGAGAAGGCCCCATAGCACACGTGGTCCCAGCCGTGCGCCCGCAGGGAAGCGGCGTCGCACAGTCGGCACTGCAGCTCATATCCCAGCACGATGGCCGTGATGATCTCGCGCGGCTCGGCGCCGGCCACCTGGCCGACAGCCCATGCGGCCGGGATGTTGTCGCTGGGATGCGCCGGTTCCTTGCTCAGGTACGTGTCGTTGAAATCCAGGTAGCGGACGAGCGTGCCGTTGGCGAAGGCCGCCAGCTCCGGCAATGTGCGCTGCCGGCTGCCAAGAATGCTGGCGCCTTGCGCGGTGCGGGCGGCAGCGGCCGCGTCGCGGGTTACGCGCCCCGGCCGGCTATTCCAGGCCCCCAGGGCAGTTCCAAGTGAGTCCAAAATGCGGCGCTTCGCCTCGTGGACCGTCTGCGGACTCAGATCATCAAATCGCAGCGCCAGCGCGCGCTGCGCAACTTCGTGCGCCAGTGTGCCCATCGTTCACCTCCTGCTGAGAACCCGAACACCCTGATTCTCTACCCAAGGCCGGTCCGCGGCAACCCGCATAATGAGAGCGACAAAGGGAAATAAGAAGGGACCGGGAAAAGGCACACGGCGGCGCCTTTTCTCGGTCCCGTAATCCTCGATCCCGTTAATTAGGCGCGGCGAGGAGGCGCCCTACGGCTGCGTCTTGGCCGATTCGCTCCCGGTGCTGGCAAGCTGCTGGGGCCACGGCAAGTTCGCGGCCAGCTTCACGCGCAACAGCAGCAGGGCCGTCTCCAACTGCGGGTCGCCGTTTTGCGGCTTGACCGGGTCGCCTTCGAGCTCTTTGATCTGCTCGTCGGTGAGCAACGGCTCGTCGTCGTCCTCGGCCTTGCCCTTCAGGCCTTCCAGCGCCTTGTCGCGATCTTCCTCACTGACAGTCGCCGACTGTGCTTCGTTGCTGCGGATGATGTAGGTGTCCGTTTCGCGTTTCAGCACCTGGCGGAATTCCTTGGGCGTCAGAGCGACCTCCACGTCCGGCGAAACGCCCCAGACCTCCGCATCAGGGTCCTTATGCGGCGAGCGGCCGCTGGGCAGGTAGTAAATGGCGGTCGTCAGCTTCAGGCGGGCGCTGCCTCCCAGCGTCAGTACGCGCTGTACACTGCCTTTGCCGAACGAGCGCTCGCCAAGAACGATCGCTCGATGGTGATCCTGGAAGGCCCCGGCCAGGATTTCCGACGCGCTGGCGCTGCCCTCGTTGATCAGCACGACCATCGGCACCTTCACCTGGAACGGCTCGTCCGTCACCCGCATGCTGGTGCGCGCCTCGCGCCTGCCGCCGGTCGACACCACTTCGCCGTTGCCAACGAACGTGCTGACCGAACGAACCGCCACGTCCAGCAATCCGCCGGGGTTGTGGCGCAGGTCCAGAATCAGGCCGCGCATGCCCTGTCGCTGAGCGGCCTTGAGGGCCTGCACGAGTTCTTCGTGCGTGTCGGGATGAAAACCGCTAATGCGGATGTATGCGACGCCGGTTTCCTCATCCAGCATGTAATTCCAGCTTTGCCCGTCGGCCTGGCGCTCTACGCCGCGAACCGTCCGCAGCACGATGTTGCGGCGCGTCAGCGTATACGTTAGTCGCTGCCCGGTGCTGGGGCGGAAGAGCGTCAAGGTCACTTCCGTGCCGGCCTGTCCCATGATGTTCCGAACGGCGTCCTCGGTGGACCAACCCTTGGTGTCCTGACCGTTGACCTCGACGATCAGGTCGTCCGGCTGCACGCCCGCCTCCAGTGCGGGAGAGTCGTCCAAGGGCGTGACGACCTTTAACCGGCCGCTGCGCTCATCCAGGCTGAGCTGAATGCCGACGCCCTCGAAGCCGCCCATCATCATCTTGTCGAAATCCGGCGCGTCGACCGGCCAGATCATCGAGGTGTATTCGTCGAGCTGCTGCAAGGCGCCTTCGAGGAACTCCATCACCAGCAGCCCTTCGGGCAGTTCAGCGGTCTTGTCATTCAGGTCCGCCACCCGGTTGTAGAGTTTAAGCAGGTCCTTGGAATTGAAGCGCTCCTCGGTGCGCGGCCAGGCGCGCAGCTCTTTCAAGCCTTCTTGAAAGCTCGTGCGCGTTACCGGATTTCCCAAGCCGTTCAGGTAATCATAAGTCTTCTGCGTTTCGGTCAAGGCGAGCAGGTTGTCGATAGCGCCCTCGCCCATCTTCGTGAAATCCGGATCGCGGTAATAATTCTTATTGATGAAGCTCACGGCGCTGCGCAGCAGGTTTTTGTCGACGTCCTTAATGCGGCGTTCAAACTCTTCCTTGTCCTTGTACAGCAGCTCCAACCGCGCCAGTCGCTCGGAGCGCTCCCGCAACTCCTCAAAGCGCTTGTCCTTGGGGTGCAGTTGCTTGAGCAGCCAGTAGTAACGGTGGGCCTTGCTCCAACGATGCTCGGCTTCGAGCTGCTGCGCCTGCTCCATGGCTTTGGCGGTCAAATCGACGATCCAGGGCTCTTGTGAGTAGGCCTGTTCGTCGGCCGCATAGGACACCGCTTGGGCCGCGAAGCTCAGCGCCAGATACGTCTCGTTCTGCTCAAGGGCTTTCTTTGCTTCGGCGACGTTCCAAGCGAACGTCTCCTCCTTCATCTGAGCCCGCGAGTCGACCGTCTTGCGATAGGCTTCCAGCCAGGACTCGACCCGCGCCACTTCTGCCGGCGGGGCGCCACTCTCCCGTAAGCGGGCTAACTCCGTCAGGCCCGCGTCAACGTCACCGCGGAGAATCGCGGCATACGCTGGCGACAACGCATTGTCGTCCGCGCGGGCCGACAAACTCGCAGCCAGCAGCACGAGCAGCAGCGGCAGCCGCAGGAGCTTTGAATGCATAAATCTCATCCTTTGTTCGTTTTTTCGTAGGGGGGCAGCTTCACGCCCTAGGCTCTCGTGGTCGCCACGGCAATTATACGACCTAGCGCGGCGCTCGCCTACGGCCAAAAAGCTTCATCGGCTACAAACGACAAGATCGTACGGAATAGCCTTTCCGGGCGACGCCTCCCGCGGCGCGGGCCAAGCGGCGCCGTTGTCAGCCCGGAAAAAACATGCATGATGGTCGGCGATGGGTAAGTGCGGCAGGAGACTGAGGCAGTTATCCGGGCGGTCAACCCTGGGCGAACCGGCGCCAGCAGACGGTCGACCGGTCCTGGGAATCGACCCGGGGCTTGAGCGCACCGGTTACGCCGTGCTTTGCGAGGCTGACGGGAAGGAAGCCCGCCTCTCCGAAGCGGGGCTGATCCGGCTGTCTGCGCGTCAATCATTGGAAAGCCGGTTGGCAGAACTGCACGAAAGCCTGGAAGTGCTGCTTCAAACGCACCGCCCGACGCTGCTGGCCTGCGAGGAACTTTACGCGCACTACAGGCATCCGCGCACCGCAATCCTCATGGGACACGCGCGCGGCGTGGTCCTGGCGGCCGCGGCACGTCAGGGCGTGCCGGTCGTTCCGATCGCCGCCACGCAGGTTAAGAAGATTCTGACCGGCAGCGGGCACGCCGCCAAACATCAAGTGCAGTTTGCGGTGGCCGCGACGCTCGGACTGCCGCAGATGCCGGAGCCGCCGGACGTGGCGGACGCGATTGCCATTGCGTTGTGCGGCTTGCGTTTACGTCGTCTGGACGGTGCTCTGTCTGGGGCGGAGCTCCGGACAACGAACCCGGCGGCGCGGCGGCGATCGCGGCGTTCATGCGCCGCGGCCCAGGAGGGTGGACGGTGATCTGTCGCATTACCGGACGATTGTTGAGCGTCACCGAAGACGCCGCCGTGGTCGACGTGGGCGGTATCTGCCGCGAAGTGCTTGTGCCGCGCTCGGCGCTGGGCGACCTGTCGCGGTTGAATGGTTCGGATGTGACGCTCTTCACGCTGGAATATCTGGACGGCAATCCGGCGATGGGACATTTGGTTCCGCGCATCGTCGGTTTTCTAACCGAGGCAGAGCGCGGCTTCTTCAACGAGCTGCAGAAGGTCAAGGGCCTCGGAGTGCGCAAGGCGCTGCGCGCTATGAGCGTTCCGGCACATCAGATCGCGCGGGCTATCGAAAGCGGCGACGAGCGCTCCTTGGCCAACCTGCCGGAGATCGGCAAGCGCACCGCCACGCAGATGGTCGCACAGCTTCGCGGCAAACTGGAGCGCTTCCTGGCCCCGGCGGCCGGGCCGGCCCCCGTGGCCCAAATGACCGCCGCCCAAACCGTGGCCTTGGACATTCTCGTACACTGGGGAGACCGGCGGGCCGACGCGCAGCGCTGGATCGCGGCCGCGGTCGAGGCCGACCCGGAGTTGAAAGAGCCGGATGAGATCGTGCGGGCGGCCTACCGCATCAAGAACGCCGGAGCCATCTGAAGCGAGGTGCACACGTGCCCATCGAACGCATCATCGGACAAGCCGGACCGGACGAGGAAGTCTACCTGACCTCGCTCCGCCCGCGCCGCCTCGACGAGTGCATTGGGCAGGAGATCGTGCGCGAGCAATTGCGGATCGCGCTCGATGCCGCCCGCCAACGCCGCGAACCCTTGGACCACGTGCTGCTCGACGGGCCGCCCGGACTGGGCAAGACCACGCTGGCGCACATCATCGCCGAGGAAATGGGGGCCGGCTTGCACCTGACCAGCGGCCCGGCCATCACGCGCCAGGGCGACCTGATGATGATGTTGACGCAACTTGAGGCGGGCGACGTGATCTTCGTGGACGAGATTCATCGCCTGCACAAAGTCGTCGAGGAGTTCCTCTATCCCGCGCTGGAGGACTTCCGCGTTGACTACACCACCGAAAGCGGCATCGGCGGGCGCACCGTAAATTTCGCGCTCAAACGCTTCACGCTCATCGGCGCCACCACTCGCGCCGGCATGCTTTCCAGCGCTCTGCACAGCCGCTTCGGTCTGTTCTTTCACCTGCAGTACTACAGCACCGAGGAACTGACGCGCATCGTGGCCCGCAATGCAGAGCTGTTGAAAGTCGCCGCCGAGCGCCCCGCCCTCGAGTTGCTGGCCAGCCGTTCGCGCGGCACGCCGCGCATCGTCAACCGGCTGCTGCGCCGCGTGCGCGACTACGCCCAGGTCCGTGGCGACGGCCGGCTGACGCCACAGGTCGTCGATGCGGCCCTGGGCATTCTGCAGATCGACGCACTGGGCTTGGACGCGCTGGATCGCGCCTACCTCACCACACTGATCAAGCACTACGACGGCGGGCCGGCCGGCATCGAAGCCATCGCCGCCAGCATGGGCCACGAACGTGACACGCTCGAAGACGTGGTTGAGCCCTACCTGCTGCAAATCGGCTTCGTGGTCCGCACGCCACGTGGCCGCGTCGCCCGCCCCGCCGTCTACCAGCACCTGGGTCTGCCC
>JAGPEO010000219.1 GCA_018056925.1 Phycisphaerae bacterium | reverse complement strand
GGCCGCAGTCTGGGCCCGGCCGTCGACATCGGCTATACGCTCGAGGACGCCAATGTATTCTCGGACGTTCAACTCGACGTGCAGTATTCATTCGGGCGATTCGGCGGGTTCGCACGCTACGCGCAGAGCGCCCGGTTTGTGACATTCGTCAGGTAGCAGATGGCTGCGGGCCACCTTTACCGGCCCAACCGCGGCCGGCCCGATTTGACCCTGGTTCCAGGCCGGCAATTTGTAGACAAATTGTGTGAGCTTTCCAGGATTTTTTTCGAGTTGGCTGCCTAGTATTGAGTGCCTGCCTTAGTTGCGGATTTGCGGGCATGACTTCGCCGGTCACTCTAGAGAGACGCTTTAAGGCACCTTGTCTCGGAGGAGATTCATATGAGGCTGTTTTCCGCGCCTATCTTGGGATTCGGAATGTTTTGCATGATCCTGGCCATGGATGCCAAGTGCGACTATCGGGACGTCGCCGGTGCCAGCTTGCTGGACGGGCTTTGGTTCGCGGCCGCGATATCCGCCGCTGACCAGGGCGACGCCCAATTGCAGGGCCAAATAGATGACTTGTCCGGCCAGGTCGAGGATTTGTCCGGCCGTACACAGCCCGGCCCCGCTGGTTTGGCGTGCTGGGACCTGAACGGCAACGGCCAGCCGGATGCCGAAGAGGACATCAACGCCGATGGCGTATGGGACGCCCGGGATTGCCAGGGCATCGCCGGGCAGGATGGCTCAAACGGCCAGAACGGCACAAACGGGGCCAATGGCGCCAACTGCTGGGACACCATCGGCGACTACAACGCCGACGGGCAGTGTGACTCGCAGGACTGCCTGGATTGGGTAGTCGCGCACATCGACGTTTCGCCCGGACCCGCCGGCGATAACTGCTGGGACACGATCGGCGACTACAACGAAGACGGCGTGGCAAACGGCGACGACTGCCTGGATTGGGTTGCGGACCACACGCAGGTCGATGGAACTGGCGACAGTTCGATCATCGCGCGTGGCTACGTCGACAGCTTCGGCTACCTGCATGGAGGCCAAAATATCCTGAGCACCAACCTGATTCAGACCGAGCGATTCGACGTGGCCTATGAGGTAGTGGTCGACCTGACCGGCCTGGATGCAGACTTGCAGGAGCTGACTCCCAACGACTTCCCCGTACTCATCACCGTTTACGCCATCGCCGCCGATCCGTGGGCGTGGAGCTGGAACATTGCGGCGCTCGTGGCCCACTACCAGTATGACGGCGAAACGTCTCTAGACCGTGAGGCCGGCACCCTGACCTTGCGCGTCCACATCCTCGATGCTCAGAGCGGAGAGCACGTGGGCGCCAATTTCAGCATCGCCGTGCTCAAACCCTGATCCTTCGCACTGGCGAGGTGCTTCCACGGGCGGTCCGGTTTTTTTCCGGACCGCCCGGTTTTTATATCAAGAGGTGAGCTCACGCACGCTCAGCAAGAACCCCCGGAAATCCTGCCCGGTGGACGAGAGCAGCAGCACCAGCACCGACAGGACCAGCATTAACGCCGTAACCGGCACGGCGATGCCCCGCATACTCGCCCGTGGACGGGCTGCCAGCCACCACCCGGCGGCAATCGCAAACGCCGACAACACCGACCATAAGAGCACTTGATTCGTTCCCATGTTCTTCCCGCTCCTGAACTTGCACGGCCGGACCGTCCGAGAGTCTGATCACACAATTCAAATATACGAATAGATTGCCCCGGGCGCGAAATTTGCTTTCACAAGCCCCTGCCGCCGCGCGTCCCGAAAGGCCCGAGAATCTCTACCGCCAGACAACAGGAGCTATTCTGAAGCCGCGCCGCTAACAAATTCGTACAAGCAGCGAAATGAAGGACAAACGCGCCATAACCTCTCGAGGTCAAGGTGCTCGGCAACCCGTTCGTTGTGCGTGGCATGGCTATAAAGAGGTCTGGAACGACCCTGCCGCGAAAGTCGCTCAAGGTACTCCTTTGGGCTGGCGACCGACTCTGGGTTGCTGCATGCACTAAACTTGAATGACGGGATCACGCATGCCACAGCTTCATTGTCGGCCAGAATCCACGCTTCCAGCTCTTGCACCGGTACAACGATACAACTCGCATCGCTAACGCCGCTTGGACGAATGACGCACTCGAGAACCCGATCATGAGCTGGTTTCGGATCCGCTCCGTCAGCGTCCATACAGACGATGAAACGCTTAACGCCCTGATCGGCGAAGAGCCGTATCTGCCTGGCGCCTTTAGTACACAGTTCCCCGCACCCGTGGTAGCCCTTCTGCTTGATGCTAATAGAGTCGTGTTTTAAAAGGCGGCGAGTTATGACTTTCAATGTGGCCGCGTCGGACCTGTTCTCACCAAGAATAGCGAACATGTTCAGCCTGCGTCCAACGATTCGACGAACTCCCCGAGGGATCCGTCACTGGCGAGGAATTGCGCGGCTGCCTGGAGCTCTTGCCGACTCAGACCACGGCAGGTCGTCGAGCCGTTCCGAGCCTCAACCAGCCTGACCTCCTCAGGCCTTAGTGTACTCAGCACCTCCAGAGAATGTGTCGAGAAGATGACTTGGCACTGATCCGAGTAGGCTCGCAGGATGTCGAGCAGCTTGTACAGCAATCCCGGATGGACACAATCCTCGGGCTGCTCCAACAGCATGACACTCCCACGGTCAAACAGCAGATGAACCAAGAGCCTGAGTATGCGCTTCGTGCCTGCGGAAAGCGCGGAATAGGGAACAGACATGCCATGCCCTCCAAGATTGGCTCCTGGTCGAAACCATGGCATGCAAAACTGCCTCTTTTCGACGTCCCCTTGCGGGTAAAATACGATATCTATCCCGTCGATGAGGCCCAGGCCACTCGGGCCCACCAAATCGCACAGCTCTCTAAACGACTCGTTGTCCTGCTCGTGCATGTACAGTATTCGGTATGCGACGAAATCCGCCGCCGAATCGCCGGCCTCGAATGAACGGGCCCATTCTTGGTAGTCTGAAAGCTTAATTATGTCCGATTGCCCCTCTGGCTCGGCCAGCGTGTAGTACCTTATCCTGCCGAGGTAATCGCGGACCGGTGCTATGACCTGAAGAAGAGGATCTGGGGACGGAAGGAGCGAGGCAAGCGCCCCAAGCGACGGGGCTTCCGCACCGATGAGAATGGGCTCGTCTCTGAGCGGAGTGTGGACTTCCTCGCCCCTACGGTAGAACACCAACTTTGGTGAGTCTTCGGATTCTTTCGTCAGACGCTCTTCGCCCTGAACTACATCAAAACCGGTCCCCTTTGACTTTAAATACCGCCCAACCGCGCTGAACGAATATTGGTGCCCGCAAATGTCAAACGACGCAGCGACACGCCTGGGCGCGTCCAGCGATGCACCCGGGCGTTTGCTCTCAGATGCCGTCCCTGACAGCGCGAGCCACTCGATCGCCTGCAGTATCGTGGTCTTTCCGGCGCCATTCCGGCCCACTAGGCCAACTACAGGCGTACCCAGCAGCACGTCAGTGTCGGCACAACAACCGAAGTTGCGGATTTTCACGTGCGTGAGCATGACAAGCACCGTTCTGCTTTCGGCATTACCGCGGACCCAGGCCCGCTACCTAGCGACTTTATCGGGCGGATCGGAGGCGGACAAACACCGCCTCAACGGCCCTTCAGGTGCGCAATAACCCAACGCGCGGCACACCCGAAAACTCGCGACGTTCCGCTCTCGTGCCTCGCGGAGGGGCGCCGGAGCAGCATCTCGCCGATTCGTCGGGCGGGGCCACGCTTGCGCATACCAGTCATACTATAGCTGCTCGTCGTCGTCTTCCTCATCTGCGGCCCCCGACGGCGTAACCTGCGTGCTTTCCAAAACCTGGTTCAACCGCCGCCGGACCAGCGGCAGGAACATCACGTGCGGGATGCGACGCAGTTCGCGCGTGCCGCTGGCGTTGTACACGATCAGCGTTCCCGCCAGCCCCAGCAGAAATTCCAGGACGTCCGGGAAGGTCGTGCGAATGGTCTTGGCCCCACGTCCCAGCGATTCATCCGTGCGGCCGAACGAGTAGTGCTCGAATTCGTTGTGTGTGATGCGCCAGCGATCATTGATCACGGCCCAGCACATCAGCAGCACGAACGGGACGAGCAGAATCACGCTGATCGTCAATCCCAGAGCGCGGTTGTATTGCACGTCCCGCTGCCCGAACCAGCGCACAATGTCGCCGACAACGGTGATCTGCTTGACGTCCTTGAGCCATAGCCCGAAGACCCAGATCAGGGCCACCACCACCAGCCAGAATATGAATTGGTTTCGGTCGATGTCCACGCCCAAAGCCATGATCACCACGACCGCCACCCAGATGTACGCCCACCCCAGCGTTTCGAGCCGACCCGAATACGGCCTGACGACCCAGGCCCCCTCTTCCGCCGCTGGCTGAGCATCGGCGGCCTGCTCACTCGGGCTGGCCGGCGGACAGGTAACTGTGACCGGCGGGGCGAATGGCCAAAAGACGAAGCCGGCCAATATCAGCGGCCAGACGAAAAACAGCTTCGGAAAACCAAAGAAGCGGACGTAATGCGCCTGCGTGGCCCGCTCTTGCGGCGGTCGGGCGGGTTGCTCCGGTGAGCCGGCCTCATAAGCCGCGCTGGGATTATCGGGGCTTTCCGTCATGCTTGGCTCCGCTCTGCACGCAGAGACGCCGGACTGGCCTAATCGTCGACTGTGATCCTCGGTGCGGGACCGAAAGCTTCCAGACGAGCCGCGATGTGCCCCGCGGCTTCATCGTGGGCATAGGCCTCGGCCTCGCCAACCTTCGCCGCGTGGGAATCTTCACCCGCAGCCCATACCGCCAGGATGCCGGGTAGCAGCCAGGCCAGGTTGGCAACCGCGCCGGCGCTGTCGGCCAACAGCGCGGCGCTCGACGCGGCCAGGAAGCCACCCATCAGGTGCGCCGGCCTCGCTACCTTTCGACGCAAAAGCGTCAGACCCGCGATGATGGCCAGCAGCCCGGCCGCGATCTTGGCTGCTTTTTGCACGAGCGGCCACCAGGTCTGACCGGCTTGGCCTTGCCCGCGCCATACATCCCAGACGCTTGGCAGCGTGCCTTGCAGCGGCTCGCGGGTCAACCAAGTCTGCTCCAACAATGTACGCAGGCTGGTCCACACTTGGGTGCCAATCGTGGCGCGCGCGAGCTGTGCTCGATAGCGGGCGTTGAGCTCCTGGACGGCGGTTTCCGTCGGTTCGATCTTTCGAAACAGCAGGCTTTCCGGGCGGATGTCGTCGACCAGGAACACGCGCCGTTCGTCATCGCGCGCCGTAGTCGGGTCGAGCTTTACGCTTTCAGCCTCGATGAGCAGCTTCCAGAAAGACCGTAGCCAGCCGTGCACGAGCTGCGGGCTGTCACCCTCGCGTTTGGCCACATGCAGCATGCCGTCCTGGCCCAAGTCGGCCGTATAGGGCGGCAGTTGCTCGGCCCGCAGCAGCGCACCATCGGCCCGCGGTACGCTCGGCGGAGTGAGCCAGGTCAGCAGCGCGATGGTACCAGCCACGCCGCCCAAAAGCCCCGCCAGGCTCGCGAACGCCTGAAGACCGCTGCGGAAGAAATATCCCAACAACACGGGGATCGACAGCCAGGCCCAGGGCCACGCCACCCCTGCCAGCACCGCCATCACGAGCGCGAAGAACCCCGAAATCCCCGGCACCAGCGCCAGGGCTACCGTCCACGCCAGCAGCGCGGTCGCCAGCATCACGTTCGGCTGCGTCAGGCATTCAAGGGCGCCCGGAAAGACGCAGAACACCGTAGCCAACGTAAAACCAATGAGCGGTGAATGCAGCCGTGACCCGATCACATACAGCGCCGCAAGCGTGGCGACGAGCAGAATTGCGTTCACCAGCCGGGCAGCCGTGAATTCGCCTTCCTCCCACCAAGTGCGGTCCTGCCAATCCTCGTAGTTGCTCCACGTCATTCGTGACAGCCCAGGCTCGTCGCCGGCGTACAGGGGCGGCAGGACTTTCACCGCCCCGGCTTCGAGCATGTACAGCAGGGGCGACTGGCGGTCGTGCGGCTCGGTCGCGCCGTACGGCAGCTTGCCGGTGTGGGCCGTGTAAAGCCCACCCACCAGGCCGTCGCGCGCGGCCGGCGTCATCGGGCTGGTGACAATCCGGTTGGCAGCCACCGCCAGACCGGCCACAAACAGAACCAGCAAGGCCCCGCCCGCGACGTTGGAGGGCAGGCGGCGAAGCGGAGCCGAACCAATACACATGAAGCCGCGCAGCAACCAGTAACCGGCGGCCACGCTCAGCAGCACATACGACCACCATTGACCGGTCTGCCCGAAGGCCCAGTGCGGCAGCCGCGCTTGATCGGTTCGCAGGGCTAACAGCAGACAAGTCGCCGCGAGCACCAGTCCGTCGAGATTGCGCTCGGAGAAAAGCGGGCGGAGCCTGAACGTCAGGACGAGGATTACGACTATGGCAAACCAGGTAAGAGTGGGGCCGTCCAGTTGCGGCCAGAAGTCTGTCGGAGCAATGAGCGTCGTCTCGGTCGTGCCCGGCGCCGGCGGCCCCTCTTCCTCCGCGGTATCAGCAGCTTCAGCGGCGTCGCCCGGCGGTGTGATTGCCGGCGGGGCGTCCGGCGGGGCCGGCTGGCCGGCTTCGGCCGGCTCAAGCTGAGCGGCGGCGGGAGCCTCAGGTTGCTGCGCCACGGCGGAGGCGGTTGTGGCGCCCCATGGGGC
>JAGPEO010000218.1 GCA_018056925.1 Phycisphaerae bacterium | reverse complement strand
CGACCAGGAGCAGCGTAAGTTCACCGAAGAATTCGAGCAGACCATGAAAACGCTGGGCCGCTTTCTGGAGTCCACCGAGCGGCATGTCTCCTTTCTCCAGCAACGCGCCGGGCACATTGAGGAGTACCTGCAGCAGCGATGAGTAGCGCCGACCCCCGCGGCCGACGTACTGGTAACGCCGACCCCCGTGGCCGACGTGCGTATAGGTAGGGCCGGGCTCCCGCGGGCGCCGGCCCCTTGTGGCCAACGTATAGGTAGCGCCGGCCCCCCGTGGCCGACGTAAAACCTCGCAGCGGTAGAAACTTAAAATGGGCGATCTGGTTCGCGTCGAATCCGTCGAGGCTCTCAAAAGATTCCGAGCTGCCTTCTGCAAATTCGCGGAAATCGCCACCACCGGCCTGGACGAGGCCGAATTCGAGGTGCAGCGCACAAGCTTCTGGGTCAAGCAGGACCGGCAGGCCTACTGGAAACGCCAGGTGTCGCATCGCACCGAGTTGCTCACGCGCGCCCGCCTCGCCCTCAAGCAGAAGGAATCGCAGCGAACACCGCTCGGCGGTCGGTATTCGTGCGTGGACGAGATGAAGGCCGTGGCCGCCGCGCAGCGTGCCCTCGACGAAGCCTGCCAAAAGCAGGCCAACGTGCAACGCTGGAGCCGCGTTCTGGACGAGGAGCGCTTCTCGTTCCAAGCTCAGACGCAGGCTCTGCGCGTCGCGCTCCAGGCGGACATTCCTAACGCCCTCGCCCAACTCGACCAGATGATCGCCGCGTTGGAAGGATATGCCTCGACCGCCATTCCACAGCAGCAGACCTCAACCGCCCCGCAGATACCGGAAGAGACAAGCGCGGCGACCGAGCTGCCCTCGATGGCCCGCACGCCGCCGGCCCCGCCCGCGCCCGGCGCCGCCCAATACGAGCTTCTCCACGCGCGAACTCCATCACAAGCTATACGCGACGCCACGCCCGTCACCGCGCCCGGCCCGCACGAGGTTGTCGCGAATGCCGCCAGCAGCGACAGCGCCGCCGTACTTTCCGCCTGCGGCCTGCCCCAGACCCCGTGCGACGCCGACGCCAAAATCGTGTTGGCCCGCGGCGTCCTGCAATCGCGGCATACATACCTTGAGCGAATTGACGGCGCGGCTCAGGACGACAGCGGCTGGTTCGTCGGATTCGCGGACGACTCACAAGCCGCGGCCTACGATGCGCTGCGCGTGGCCGATTTGCTCGCCCTGCGTCCAGATTGGGCCGCGGTGCTGGCGCTGCCGCCCGGCTGCCTGGTTACCTGCGACGGCCGGGAGCTTCAGGCCGTGTATGGCCCGCACGGCAACTTGTTGTGGTCTGCGAGGTAATCCATGAGCGTCACGGCCGGATTGGGCAAACTCAGGACCGCCGCCAAGGATTTGCGGCTGCAGTGGAACGAGGTGCAGGTTGAGTGGCACGACGACAACATGCGCCGTTTCCAGACTAATCACATTGAACCGCTGTTCGTGCGGGTGCGGATGGTAGAATTAGCCCTGGCGCAGATGGCGAGCGTATTGGAAAAGGCGCGCCAGGATTGCGGATGACCGACTACGTGCCTGCTGTGTTTGTATGTGCTGGTATATGTGCGTGCTGTGCGTGTGGGCTGTGTATGTGCGTGTGTGTGCCACTGCTTGATACCGAAGCTTCAAGCAGTGCGGCTGTTTCAAGCAGCGCCGCATTGGCATTAGTATCGAATAACGCCGGGTGATTTGAGGATCATGCCACAAACCAGCAATCCAAGCCCGCCGCCCAAGCCAATCACCAACGGCGAAGCCTATACCGAAATCCAGCGCGCCGCCTTCCGCGAGCTACTGAACCTCTCGGCCGACACCGTGGCGCCGCTCGAAGCCGAAATCGAGCAGCGCTTGCGCCAGGGGTGCGCCGCTGCCGACGCGCGGCTGGCCGAACTCACCGCCAAAGCCGAGCACCGTCTGAAAGAAGAGCTGGCCGACGCGCAGCGCGTGCATGCCGAGCGCGTGCAGCAGGCGGAAGCCGAGTACACTGCGGCCGAAGAGTCTCTGGCCCGGCAGGTACAGCAAACGCAGGAGAACATCGCGGCGGGGTACCAGGAGGCCCAGCGGAAGGCCCAGCGGCAGCGCGAAGACAATTTGCTGATGATCGACACGGTCGCGCGGGCCACGCTGCAGGCGTTCGCCGACAAGCGCCAAGCGCTCGAGCGCGATGTGTCCTGGGGACGGAGCCAGTTGGAGGGCCTTCAACAACAGGGCCTCCGGGTCCTGGAGGAACACGAATACGACCTCCAGCGCGACCCGATCGCGCCCGTGGAAGAGCCCTGGGCCGGCGATGATCCCGCCGCCGAGTGCAAGTCGCACGCCGCCAGCGCCGCCCGATCGCTGGCTGCGATGCGAGCGCTGATGATGCCCCGGCTATTGGTCGGTCCCGCGGTCTTCGCCGGGCTTACTTTGCTCAACTTGGTCCCGCTGGCAGTTCTGCCGATTCTCGGGTCGTTCGCGGTGGCGCCTGCCCAAACGCTCATGATCGCCGCGCCGATTGTTCTCACCCTCACGCTGATGATCAGCGTCATTGCCGGTTATTTCATCCGCCGAAAAGCCCGGCTGCTGATTCGCGCACAGCTCCAGGCCGAATACGCGCGCTTCAGCGGCGCGCTGCTGGTCGCCGGCCGTGCCCTGGAGCTGCATTGGGAGCGTGCCAAGGAGCAACTGCGCCAGGACGAAGCCAAAGCCGTCGCGCGGCACGAACGCGATAAACGCGCCGCTTGCGAGCAGTACGACGCGGGCATGGCCAAAGCCGACAAACGCCGCGACGAGGTTCTCCAGAGCATCCAAGCCGACCGCGACATCCAGCACGCGAAGAATGAGCAGCGCCGCGCGGCCGCGCTGCGCCAAGCCGAGGAGGAGTTGGCGCAGCTCACGCGCAAGTACCAGGAGCAGCACGATCAGGCCGTGGCGGCGGCGCGACGCCAACACGAGCGCGCCACCGAAAACAGCCGCCACCAGCACGAAGCCGCCCGCGCCAGCCTCACCGCCTCCTGGACGGATGGCCTGGCCCGCATTCGGCGGTTCCTCGACGACACAGACCAGCTCGCCAAGCTGCCGGGCCTGCATTCTTCCGACGGCCATGCCCAAGCTGTAAGCGCGGACATGCGTGAACCCAACGCTAACGCTGGGTGCCATGCCCAAGCTCTAAGCGCGGGCATGCCCCAACCCGAAGCTAACGCCGCGCCCGCCTGGACACCCCCGACCGAATTGGTACCCCTTATCCCCTTCGGCCGCTGGCAGCTCGACCTAACCCGCCTCGCCCCCAGCGTCCGCCAGTTGGCGGACTTTCTTGATTCGCGCCCGGCCACCCTCGCTGCGCCGGCTCTGCTGACGCTTCCCACGCGCTGCTCGCTGTTCCTCGAGACGGAGCGCGCCGGCCGCCAAGCGGCCATCGATGCCTTGCGCGTCGTCATGCTGCGCCTGCTGACCGCGCTCCCGCCCGGCCAGGTGCGGTTTACGATTCTTGATCCGGTCGGCTTGGGCGAAAACTTCGCCGGCTTCATGCACCTGGTCGATTACGAAGAGGCTTTGGTCGGCGGACGCATCTGGACCGAGACCGAACACATCGAGGCCCGCCTCACCGAGCTGACCAGCCACATGGAGAACGTCATCCAGAAGTACCTCCGCAACGAATTCGACAGCATCGACGCCTACAACCGCCAGGCCGGCGACCTGGCCGAGCCGTATCGCTTCCTGGTGATCGCCGACTTTCCGGCCAACTTCAACGAAGAGTCGATCCGCCGCCTGACCAGCATCGTCAGCAGCGGCGCCCGTTGCGGAGTCTTCACGCTCATCGCCCACGATCGCCGCCTGCCCGCGCCGGCCGGCTTGTGCATCGAGGATCTGACCAGCGCCGGCTTGCACCTCGTGTACCAAGGCGACCGGTTCGTCCTGCAGGACGATCTGCTGCGGCACTTCCCGCTGACGCTCGATGCGCCGCCGTCTGAAGAAGTGCTGACGCAGATCATGCACGCGGTGGGCAGCGCGGCCAAAGACGCTTTGCGCGTCGAATTGCCGTTTGATTCGATCGTGCCGCCCCCCGCGCAACTGTGGTCCGCCGACGCCCGCAACGAGGTCGCCGTTCCGCTCGGAAACGCCGGCGCCGTCCGCCTGCAACATTTGCGTCTCGGCCGCGGTTTGGCCCAGCACGCCCTGATCGCCGGCAAGACCGGTTCGGGCAAGTCGAACCTGTTGCACGTCATCATTACGAATCTCGCCCTGTGGTACAGCCCGGACGAAGTCGAGTTCTACCTGGTCGATTTCAAGAAGGGCGTCGAATTCAAGGTATACGTCACGCAGCCGTTGCCGCATGCCCGCGCGGTCGCGATCGAGAGCGATCGCGAGTTCGGCGTCAGCGTGCTGCAGCGCATCGATGCGGAGTTATCGCGCCGCGGCGAGCTGTTCCGCGCGGCCGGCGTGCAGGACTTGCCGGCCTACCGCCAGGTAACAAAGGCGGTGCTGCCGCGCACGCTGCTGATCGTCGATGAGTTCCAGGTCTTCTTCACGGAGGATGACCGACTCTCACACGATGCCGGCGTGCTGCTCGACCGGCTGGTGCGCCAAGGCCGCGCCTTCGGCATCCACGTGATACTCGGCTCGCAAACGTTGGGCGGCTCGACCGGCCTGGCCCGCAGCACCGTCGGCCAGATGGCGGTTCGCATCGCGCTGCAGTGCTCCGAGGCCGACTCACAGCTCATCCTGGACGACACCAACGTCGCCGCACGGCTGCTGTCGCGGCCGGGCGAAGCCATCTACAACGACGCGGGTGGCCTGGTGGCCGGCAACAGCCCGTTTCAAGTCGCGTTCTTGCCGGATGAAGTCCGCAACACGCACTTGGAACGTGTCATTGCTTTGGCCCGCGCTTCTGCAGCCAAGCCGGCGGCCGGCGAGCCGAAAGGCGCCCGCTTTTGGATGCGTGAGCCGGCGATCGTCTTCGAGGGCAACGCCCCGGCCGACATTCGCCAGAACCGTCTGCTGGCCCGGCTGCTGGAATCGCCGGCTGCCGCCACGGCGCATGGGCGAGAGGCCGGCGCCGTGGCCACACTTGCCCCGCAAGCGTGGCTTGGTGAAGCGGTCGCCATCAAAGACCCGACCGCCGCGGTTTTCCGCCGTCAGAGCGGCGACAACCTGTTGATTGTCGGCCAGCGCGACGACGCCGCGCTTGCGCTCATGGCTTCCACAATGGTTTCGCTGGCCGCCCAACTGCCGCCGCAAGCGGCTCGTTTCGTCGTTCTGGACGTGCGCCCGGCGATTGAGGAGCGTGCGGAGAGCGAGTCAACCGGCACACCTTCAGGACGCCAAGACGCCTTGGGCACAAGCTCATCCGACGCCGGCAGCCTGACTGGCGCAGGTAGCGTGACCGGGGCCACGAGACTGTCGGGCGGTAAGGGCCAACCCATCACGGAGTTGCGCGAAGTTGCGGCCGCGTTGCCGCACGGGACGCGCTTCGTCGCCTGGCGCGATGTCGCGGCTGCCATTGGGGAGTTGACCGCGGAGACGCAGCGCCGCGTGCAAGCCGACGATCTGGGCGCCCCGGCCGTTTTCCTGTTCATTTTCGGCCTGCAACGTTACCGCATGCTGCGGCGGCGCGAGGAAGAGTTCAGCTTCTCCGCCGACCGCGAGGACCAGCCCCCGGCGCCCGACAAGCAATTCGCGGAGCTACTGCGCGAGGGGCCGCCGGTGGGGGTGCACGTCGTGGCCTGGTCGGACACGCTGGCCACGCTCGAGCGCACGCTGGAGCGGCAGTCGGTCGGCGAGTTCGACTATCGCGTCCTGTTCCAGATGAGCGCCGCCGATTCCAGCCACCTGATCGACACGCTGGACGCAAACCGCCTGGGCTTCTACCGCGCTTTGCTCTACAGCGAAGAGCACGGCCTGTTCGAAAAATTCCGCCCCTACGCCGCCCCCGACACCGCCTGGCTATCGCAGGCAGCCACATTCCTGAGCCACAAGTGGCAGGCCGCCGAACAGTAAAACGCGTGATAAGGTGATAAAGTGATAGAGTGATAAAGGGCGATCTGCGCGACCCCTTATCACTCTATCACCTTACCACTTTATCACTCTGACACCCGCGCGCGGTTTGCGATGAGGTGGCGGTTGTTGGCGGCATTCCGGGGCGGCACGCCCCGGCTCTGCTCTGGACGCCCCCCGGTTGCACCTCGGTTCATGCCGCAGCTCGATTCCGACCGTACCCCGATTTTGGCTGCGTCTCGATTTTAGTTGCGGGCGGCCCGCCTGCCGTGGTAAAAGTCTCACAGCCGAAGTTCGGAGCCGGAGGTTAACCATGCCCGAGCAGTCTCGGAGAGAGTTTCTCGTCCGTTCAGCCGTGTTGGGCGTCGCCGCGCTTGGGACACGCAAGCTGGCTTGGGGCCAACCCGCTCCGGCCGGCCAGCAGCCTGCCGCTGGGGGTGGCGACCGGCCCCTGGATATGACCATCGTCCGCTTCAAGGGCGAGATGTCGACCGCGGACGCGGTGGGCGAGACGAGCCCCGCCGCACGCCTGACCGAAAAGGCCCTCGCCGAACTCGGCGGAATGCAGCGCTTCGTCAAAAAAGGCGACGTCGTCTGGGTCAAGCCCAACATCGGCTGGAACCGCACCGCCGAGCAGGCCGCCAACACGCACCCGCTGGTTGTAGCCACCCTGGTGCGCCTGTGCCTGAACGCCGGCGCGAAG
>JAGPEO010000217.1 GCA_018056925.1 Phycisphaerae bacterium | reverse complement strand
TTCTGGAGGCGGCGGATTGGGAGGCGGCTGGCTCACGCTTCCTTCCGGACTGCTGCTGCCGGTAATCCCGCGGCTCGCGCGTCGACGCCGATCGCGCAGCACCGAATCTTGCTTTGACGCTCTGAACGAAATGTGAATTCTGAATGAGCGCCTTCACATGGCTTTGCCTTTAAGGCGAGTGTCGCGGTCCACTACATTGCAGCCGCGCAGCCGATCACGCCGATTTCCGGAGCATGGGTGCCAGCGTGGGTGCCATGCATGCCCCTGCGTGCGGCACTCCAGCACGCTCCTGGCGGTACGCCACCACATTCCGAGGCGACACGCCCCGGCTCTGCTCTCCCTTGGCGAGTTGGTTACTTTCCCACGATCAGCTTCTCGAACTCGCCCAGCTCACCCTCTTCCCGCAGGGCCTCTGACGACCCGATCAGGAACTGGTGCAAAATGCGATCTTCTGGGCTCTGAAGCGAGTCCGGGGAAGCGTCGCGCAGGGCCTCGAATTCCGCACGCGGCCCCATGCGCAGAATGCGCCCGTCCTTAATCATGATTGCCCGGTCGGCGATCCGCATGGCCGAAGCCATATCATGCGTAACCACTACGCTGGTCACCTTCAACTTATGGGTCAGGTCGAGAATCAGCTCGTCGATGGAATTGGCCGTGATTGGATCGAGGCCGGAACTCGGCTCGTCATAGAACAGCAGCTCCGGATCGAGGGCCGTGGCCCGGGCCAGGGCGGCCCGCTTGCGCTGCCCGCCCGAAAGCTGGGATGGCAACTTGTCGCGGTGCGGCAGCATGTGAACCTGCTGCAGCTTGATCGCCACCACGATATCAATCACCGACTCCGGCACGTGCGAGTGCTCGCGCAGCGGCAGGGCCACGTTTTCGGCGACCGTCATCGAGCTGAACAGCGCGCCGGATTGGAACAGAATGCCGAAGCGTTTGCGCAATGCGTCGCGCGTCTCTTCATCCGCGTGGGTCAGGTCCACCGTCCCCAGTTCCGGCAGGTTATAGATAATGCGGCCCGCTTCGGGCTCGATTTCACCGATCAGGCAGTTGAGAATAGTCGACTTTCCGCTGCCCGAGCCGCCCATGATGACCAGCGTCTCGCTGCGGTACACGTCGAAGCTGATTCCCTCCAGCACCGTTACCGGCCCGTTTCCCTTGCTCTCGAAGCGGACGACCAGGTCGCGCACCGAGAGGACCACGTTGTCCGGCAGCTTGTCCAAATCAGCGCCTTTGCGTTGAGCCGCCCGCGCCGCGCCCCCTCAAACCGTTCTCCGAAACCGTCCGTGCCCTTCGTTGACCAGTTTCGTGAAGCCCTTTTCCTTCAGATTCTTGTCGCTCAACATGGCCCGTTCCGACGGCTGCGTGCCGACCGCACACAACGAGATCATACGCGTCACAGGGCGGCCGCACTGCGGGCAGGCGGTCAGCGGTTGCTCCGCCATCGACTGGTACACCTCGAAGCGCTGCCGGCAAACGTCACATGCCTGCTGCGGATCCTTTGCTTGATATTCATATCGTGGCATATCGTCATTATATAAGAGCGGCGCCGGCTGCCTGTCGCTTCAAAATCTGAGCAGCCAATCGTGGATAGTCCTATAAAAATCAGCCTTGGGGCTTAGAAAGCAGATGCTCGCAAGCCCATCCGCAGTCTGATAACCTAATGGCTGCTCATGGAGCCAGACCGTCATCGCAGCGCAAGCAACCCAATCCGCGCATCTGGCTAAGAGCTGATAGCTGATAGCTGACAGCCGGCCGCCGAAAGCTGATAGCTGAAAGCGGAAAGCGGCTTAGAATATCGCCCGGCGTCCAGGGAGTGAGCGAGGAGTTTGAATGAGCAGGCCCCAGAGAGACTCTTCCAAGCACGCGCATAAACCAACCGACGTGGTCGAAACCACGCCGCCGCGCAGGGTAATTCGGCGCTTCGAGTTATCCGGCCTGCTGACGGGTTTGGCCATTTTCGTCGTGGCGCTGGGGGTACGGCTGGCGTACCTGTACGACAGCTCCGACAGTCCGACCTTTCGCACGCCGATAGTCGACGCCAAGAACTATGACAACTTGGCGCGCCTCTTGTCGCCGCACATCTTCGCCGACGGCCCCGCCGACGAGAAGCTCAGCCTGGCAGACCGGTTGCTCCTGTTCTGGCAACCGTTCTTATATCCGTACACTCTGGGGGCCCTGTACCGCATTGCCGAACTGCGCGGCCAGGATCCCCTGCTGTTTGCGAAAATAGTGCAACTTGTGGTCGGCGCCGCTACGTGCGTGCTGGTCTATGCGCTGGGGCGGCGCCTGTTCGGCCGCGGCACGGGAATCATCGCCGCTCTAATGACCGCTTTCTGCGGACCGCTGATCTACTACGAGGCAGACCTGGTCGCGGCGGGCTGGGCGGCATTCTGGTCGGCCGCGCTGGTCTTGCTGGCGGTGAAAGCCGGGCGCGACGGCTCGATTGTGGCGGCTTGGCTGGCGGGCGCCGGCGGCGGGTTGGCGGTGCTGATGCGCCCGACCTTCCTGCCATTTTTGCTCGCGCTGCTCGTCTGGTTGATCGTACGCTGCATCCGGGACAAGCGCGGAGTCGTGGGCTCCTTGGTGCGCGTCGTGCCGGCGGTGCTGCTCTTTGGGCTCGTGGTTTACCCCGTGGCCAAGAAGGCGCACAACTTTGAGCTGATCCAGAAGTACACGTTCCTGCCGGTTTCGGGTGGAATCAACTTCTACATCGGCAACAACGAGAACGTCTGCGAGACACTGAACACGCGCCCGGGCATGACCAAGTGGGCCAAACTGGCCGAGCCGAGCGGCGCCGCCGGCGACACCAACACGCTGGAGCGTTCGCAGCTTCTGGGGCGCCGGGCGATGGAGTTCGTAAAAACGCACCCGTTCAAGTTCGTGGGCGGTCTGTTTGACAAGGTGCTGCGGTTTACCAGCGGGCGCGAGATGCCCCGCAATGAAGATGTGTATGTCTTTCGGCGCTGGTCGCCCGTGCTCAGTGTGCTGCTCTGGAAGGCGGGCCCATTCGGCTTCCCCTGGGGAGTCTTGTTTCCGCTGGCGCTCGTCGGCCTGGTGTGGCGCCGGAAAGACGTGCCCGGGCCGCTGGCACTGTACCTGGTGCTCTACCCGCTCTCCATCATTCTGATCTTCGTCAGCGGCCGCTATCGCGTGGAGACCGTGCCGGTCTTCGCTGTTCCCGCCGCGGCTTGTGTATGGGGCATGATCGAGGCCGCCCGCGCGCGGAAATGGCTGCTCGTGGCGGGACCGCTCGGCTACGTGGCGGCGCTGGGTGTGCTGACCAGCTTGCCAGGGCCCTTCTGCGAAGAAGAGGTGAACTACGAGGCCGAGATGTACGTCTGGCTGGGCGATGACAAGCGCCTGCAAGCCAAGCCGTTGCTCAAAATCCCGTATGACGCCAGCGAGGAGGTTGTGAAGGCCCTGCAGGCCGAGGCGGATCGCCTGCATAATGAAGCACTGGCTTTCTATGAGAAGGCAGTGACGCTCGCGCCCGACTCGGTGGTAGCGCGCGTCCATTTGGGATACCTGCTCAAAAACATGCGCAGATACCAGGAAGCGCTTCAGCACTTGGACGTCGTTCTGCAGCAGGAGCCGGACTTCCTGGCCTACTTTTACCGGGGCGACGTTTACTCGCGCATGCGCGACCAGGAGCGGGCGCTGCGCGACTTCACCAGTTGCGTGGAAGCCGAGCCGCGCTTCAAGCCCGGTCTGCTGGCACGCAGCGCGATATACCAGGGGCAGGGGCGGGTGGAGGAAGCGAAGGCCGACTGCCGCCGCGTGCTCGAGCTGTGTGCACAGGTGACCGAATACCAGGAGGCGCGCAGGGCTCTGAAGCAGCAGATCGAGCAGGTTCGCGCGCGGGCCAAAGCCGAAGGCCGCGCTCTGACCCAAAGCGAAATCGAATATATTAAGCCGCGCGAAGAAATGATCGGTATCTTGAATTACAGAATCGAGAACCACCCGGACCGAGATGCGGCGCACTCGGCTTCGGCGCGGCTGCGGCAGTTGGAGCAGCAGTCGTGAGTATTCGGTACCCCTGAGTTGCACTTGACTGGAGCACAGAAGTGAGTGGCAAAAGGTCATTGTGGTGCTGTGCTGCGGGCTGGCTGACACTGCTTTTCGTGACGGGCGGCCCGCTGGGGGCCGCGGAAGACCCGCCACCGCCGGCAGCCGAGGAGGCCGCGCTTCCGCCGGCAGCGGCGGAGGCCTCGCTGCCGCCGTTGAACAAGCTGAGCGGCATCGTTGTCTCGAAGAAGGATGGGCAGCCGCTCGCCGACGTCCAGGTCGCCATCACGCACGCCGAGCAGGGCAACCTGGTCTTCATCGGCGGCGGAAGGCTGCGCGCCTTCGGCCGCGACGAAAGCGTGCTCTGGTTTTTCCCCAAGCGTAACGGGCGCGTGAAAGTTCAAGGCCGGACCGACGCCGAGGGGCGGTTTACGCTGGAGGGCTTCACCTCGCCGGAGTCGAAATATAACGTAGGCGCGACGCACCCCGAGTACGGGTCGGCCCTGTTGACGGACATTATTCCCGCCGCGTATGGGGAGCGCGAGCTGCGCATCGAACTGGACGAGCCGAGTTTCATACGAACCGAGATTGCGCCCTTCGACGAGGCGTTCAGCGCTATGGGCTGGGAATTCCTGGCGCTTGAGTTGGCGGCGGAACCGCCCGCGCCGGCAAGCGCACCGGCCGACAGCGCGCCCGCGACGGAAGCGGCGGCGGAGCGCGACCGGCCGGAAGCCCCGCGAGTGACCTTCGACTTGGAGCGCGAGCCGGGCGGATCGGAACGGGAAGGCGGCATGGCGCGTTGGGGACCACTGCCGGCCGGGCGAAAATATGTCGTTAGCCGGGTGCGATATGCGCCCGAACTGTTCTATACGGCGACTCTGCTGGCGCGCACGGTCAAGCTGGCGGAGGGTGAGACGCTCAAGGTGGATCTCAAACCGGGCGGCGACATCAGTCTGACCGGCCAGGTGACCGGCCTCGACGACCAACCACTGGCAGGCGTGAACGTCAAGCTGCGTGTGGGTGACGATCTGGTGATCGGCGCCATCAGCGGCGCCAATGGCGAGTACACGTTGCAGAACGTGCCGGCGGGCAAGCACGTGTTCGACTTGTACCGTCGCGCAGCGCCGGGCTTTGGGTGAGGGCCCGCTCCGGTCGACGTCTCCTGGAAACAGGACGTCACTCTGGCGGTCGGCCAGAGTCAGGTGAAGCAGGACATCACCAAGGTCAAGCTGCTGGGAATATTTGTCGGCAATCCCGCGCCGCAGTTCGTGGCCCGCACGCTCGATGACCAGGAAATCAAGCTGTCCGATCTGCGCGGCAAGATCGTGCTGCTGGATTTCTGGGCGACCTGGTGCGGCCCGTGCGCGGCGGAGCTGCCCAACGTGCGCAAGGCGTACGAAAAGTATGCCGATCAGGGTTTCATGGTTGTGGGAATCAACCTGGATCGCGACGCTGCGGCCGCGCGCCAATTCCTTGCCAAGGAAAAGTACCCCTGGCCGCAGATCTGGGCCGACGGCGGCACAAAAAGCACGCTCGCGAAAATGTACTCGGTGAGCGCGATTCCGGCCACCTTCCTGATTGGTCCGGACGGCAAGGTGGCCGCCAAGGACCTGCGCGGCAAGAAGCTGCACCAAGCGATTCGGGATTTGCTGAAGCGAAAAGCGATGACAGAGGAAGCGGGCATTTCGGAGATAGCGCTGCCACCAGTGCCCTGACCCGGGGCATTGGCCTCGCGCTTCTCCGCTGCGCGACGTTGATCTGTACCGCGGACGCTACGCCACCACCGGCAAAAGCAGCCGCGACGCGTGCGCGCGATCGTGGTAGACGCGATTCGTCGCGGTGACCGTTTCAACCGCGCTGCCCGGCGGCTCGAGCGTGTTCGTATGCGCGGCGAACTTCGGAACCGCGGCTGAGGCGACTTGCAACCGCAACCGGTGTCCTTTCAGGATGCGGATGCCCGTGGCCCACAGGTCGATGCGTACCGGAACTATTTCGCCCGGCGGGACCGGTTCCCGCTTCTCCAGCGAATTCCGCAGAGCCAGCCGCACATTGCCGTCGCAGAGCTGACGCGCCAGGCCGTTTTCGTGCACGTCGCACAACATGGCGCAAAACTCGGTATCCGCGGCCGTGCTCGAAACCCACAATTCGGCGAACACTCGCCCGCAGATGACCACGTCCTCGCTCAGCGGCTCAGTCGTGTAACACAGGACATCGTCGCGACGCTGCACGGGCCGGGCGTCGAAGGGCCCGCCGACCTGAAGCGTTCCGGCGTCGTATAGATATGGCGTGGGATGCTGCGGGTCGTAGGCATACTCGTCAAATGCAGAACCGGACGTCATTTCCCGTGCGAGCGTTCCATCGCCAAACAGCGAATTCGCCCGGCTTGAAGAATTCAGGTAATACGCCACTTCCCGCGTCCCCGGCGGCGGCCAATCGTCGAAATCGTGCCAATCATTAGAGCCCATCAGGAAAATGCGCGCCCGCGGCCGCTCCCCCCAACTCTCAGGCCGCCCGCCGATCTGCTTGTCCAGCCAATCGAGAATGAACCCATTGATGTCGATGACTTCCTGCGGCCCGAAATCCACGCCCTGCACCACCGTCTTCGTGTTCGTCGCATGCGGCCAGGGTCCGATCAGCACGTACTGCTCCGCCCCGCTTTTTGCCAGGCGCCGCGCATTCGGAAAGTTGTTGTACGTGCTCGCCCCATCGT
>JAGPEO010000216.1 GCA_018056925.1 Phycisphaerae bacterium | reverse complement strand
GGGCCTCGTCCGCGACCTCCCCGTCGGGCAGGTCTGGATGGACTACCAGCGGCTGCGCCCGCCGCTCGTGGTGCGCGGCCGGCGCGACGGCGACCGCTTCCACCCGCTGGGCGCCCCCGGCGCAAAGTCGGTCAGCGATTTCCTCATCGACGAGAAAGTCGAACCGGCCGCGCGCGGCCGAACCGGCTTGCTGTGCGATCAGGACGGGCCGGTTTGGATCATGCCGCTGAGAATCGACGAACGAGTCAAGCTGACGCCCGCGACCCAGCGGGCGCTGCGCGTTACGCTACGCCCGGCGAAGAACCGGCAAGTGACATGACGGTCGCACCTGGGCTGAAATGACGGTGGCACCCGGACTGACATGACAGTCGCACCCGGACTGAATTCTGCCCACAGCAAAGCAGGTCTGTGGCTGTTCATTCTGGCGCTGCTGCTGCGCGCTGGCTGGGTCGGCTTCCAATGGCATCGTACGGGGCCGGCGTTCGAGTTCGACGACGAGCGTCTGCATTGGGCGATGGCTTCAAACCTGGTCGACGCCGGCCAAATGGTTACTGACGACGGCCGCTTCGCCCCGCGCATGCCGCTGTATCCGCTCTTTTTGGCGATCTTCGTGGGCGCGGGTGAAACCGGCGTTCTTTTCGCGCGACTGGCGCAGGCGGCGTTGGGGGCCGCAACGGTCTGGCTGATCTACCGGCTGGCCCGGGACGCCCTCGGCCCGCGCCCGGCATTATTGGCCGGCGGGCTGGCGTGCATTGACCCGTACGGCGTCTTCTTCACCAACCTGCTGCTTTCCGAGGTCCTCTTCACGCTACTCGCCGTGGCGCTGACGGCCGCCGCCTGGCGACTCATCAGACCTGTAAACGGGGTCGGCGGACCCGACGATCCCGCTCCTGTGGACGATCCCTCTTCCGGCCCAACCTTCCACAAATCCGCTTTGATGGTTGCAGTCCTCGGTCCCGCGGCCATCCTCACCCGCCCGTCGGCCCTGGGGTGGATAATCTCGCTTTGGCTGCTTCTGTGGTTATACGATCGGAACAAGCGTCGCGCCGCTCTATGTGTAGTCGCGTACGCTGCCGCGCTGGGCGTGTTTCTGTTGCCCTGGGGCCTGCGAAACCACCACGCCATCGGCTCGTATGCCTGGCTCTCCACGAACGGCGGTGTAACGCTCTACGACGCCCAGGGGCCGCAGGCCGACGGTAGCAGCAATCAACAGTTCCTCGAAAAAATGCCGGGACTCAGCGGCCTCGGCGAAGCCGAACGAGATCGGTTGCTGCGCGACAAGGCGCTCGAGCAAATGAAACGCGATCCGGCCCGTGTCGTGCACCTGGCCGGTGTCAAATTCCTGCGTACGTGGAACCCGGTGCCGAACTTTGAGGCTTACCGCGGCGGGCTGACCGCGATCGCCAGCGCACTTTTCACCACGCTTGTGCTTCTTCTGGCCGCCGTTGCGATCTGGCGAACCGCCTTCGTTCGCCGCTCGCGGACCGGCGTTAGATACCAAACGCTGGTCTGGCTGCCGATAGTGTATTTCACGCTGCTGCACTGCATCTTCATCGGCAGCCTGCGCTACCGCGTACCGCTGATGCCATTTCTGGAGCTAAGCGCCGCGGCCGCAGTCTGCGCCATTTGTCCGAAGCCCAAGCGCACGGCAAGCGCATGAGGCGACTGATTCGGGTGGTCACGGAACCGTTGGCTGGCTCGCCAGGCCGGGGTCACGAACCAGGTGCAGGCGAATGTCGAGCTTGTCGTCCCGGGCGGTGATGCTCCCGAACTGGCCGTTCTTCTCGCGGAAAACGGCGGTGTGCTCGTTCCGGTGGAGTACCTGGAGTTCAGAGTCAAGCCCGTGCAGCAGGTGTTGAAACGCCGTCCCGGCAGCCGCGGCGCTGCCGTACGGGACGATCAGACGCGTGACGCTGCCCTCGTGTTCGGTCACATAATCGCCGGCGATCCCGCACCTTTGTCCTTGCAGTTGGAGAATATCGCCTTCGCCAAGTGTAAAGACGCTCTGCAACGAGTATGGTCCGCAGACGATGACCTCGGAGTTTGGCACCAGACCCTCGGCCGGCAGCAAGTCCAACAAGGGCACGTCTCCATCATGCGGGATCGCGGCCAGCGCCTGGTTGACCAGCCGCGTCATGGCTGATAGAGACTCGCCCCGGCCCGAGGCATCGGTGATCTGGACGAAATAGCGGTCCTTCTGGGCGCCGATCTGGTAGCGGTTACCGAAGTTCCGCCCGCTGACGCCGGCGACCGGCGTTCCCCGGCCGCGGAAGCGCAGGTAAATGCCGCGCGCGGCCGTCGGGTCTTTCATCTCGTAGACTTCGTGGACCAGTTTGGCCTGTCCGTTGCTGTATAGCCGAACCAGGACCTCGCGGAAGCCCATTTCCAGAAAGACCTCCGCCGCTCCGTCTATGTGATTGAACAGGTCCTGGCCGACGAATTGCCGCCGCTCTACTTCCGTCCACTGTAATTCGCTGCTTTCGCGCTGGGGCGTTGGAGCGGACGACGTCGCAGGAGGTGTGGAATCGGCGGCCGCTGTAATCATGGGCGGTGCGCTAGCGGGGCGACAGGCGGCTAGCGCCAGGACGGGCAGCAAGGCCAGCGCCAGTCCAAATGTCCGTGCGGCCTTCGGCATCCAATTACACATGCCGTACCTGGACTTTAGCCGGGTCGACCACGCCCAGTCCGAGCCGTTCGGCGTAACGCAAATACTCGGTGAACCGCGGGTGCTCGTTCACCTTAATTCCCATTTCCTTACGCTTCTGCACCATTAATTCGTGGCCCACTGAGTCGGCGGCAAAAGGATCAGTCGCAAAGAACAGGGAGTTGTAGTCGTATACGAACTGGGCGGCCGGCATGGGGCCGCCTTCGTATTGCCCGCGCAGGCCATCGATGATGTTGAGAACCAGCTTGTCGCGCAGCGCGGGAAACGCCAGCACTTCAGTGCATACATCAAAGAACAGCGGCGTGTGCAGGCGATTCGTGTTGCATATGGCGCCGTACCCCAGGTTCTTGGTCGCCATCGAAACGCCGTTTCCGGTGTTCTTGAAAACCGGTATGTTGATGATCTTGGTGAGCTTTTGGGTCACAAGCTTGCCGAAGTAGGAATACTTGCCGTTGAAGACATGCTGATTGAGGTACGGCAGGTCCTTCGGCCCCTCCACGTCCGCCCAGTAGTACACATCCTGGTCGAAGTTGCCGGCGCTGATGTGATTGCCGTCCTTGTCCAGCCAGGCGCTGTGGTCGGCGTTATCGCCCTCCGGCAACTTCTCGACCATAGTCTGCAAGCCCTCGATCTTGATGCCGGGGAAGCGCTCCGGCGTGTAGCCGGCGTCCTTGAGCATCATGTCGAAGCGGTCCCAGATGATGATGTTCTGCTTGGGCAGGCCGTTGCCCAGCAGCCAGGCAATGACTACATCGACGACTTCCGGGCGGGTACTGATGATGCCCGCCCCGGCCGGGTTCACCTTGATGCCGACCACGTCATCCTTGGTGAACAGCAGGTTGAAGCTCTCGCTGGAGTTCTGCCCGGTGAGCTCCTGCAGGCCGCGCGCGAACATGCGTTCCACTGCGCTGGGGACGATGCGGCCATCGGTTACGGCCTGCGCGTCCTGCACGTGCACGACTTTGCCGGGAAAAAGGCCGGGCAGCGAGTATTTGGTTCGCGCGACTTTCAGGGCGTCATCGATATTGGTTTTCGGTTTGGGAGGCGGCGACGGCTGCGAGGCTTGCTGGGCCCACAGGTGCGGCGTACCCAGGAGCACGCCGGCTCCGACGGCTCCGATTTGCACGAACTGCCGGCGGGTTACGGTGGGCGTCTTGGCGGAGTCGTCACTGAGACTGGAATACATACAACCTCCTGGTCATCAAGTCGTAGGCGGTGTGGAGCCGTCCGTTCCGCACGCCTCGCGCGCCTCCAGGCGCAAGCTCGCGCGCTTCGAGGTGCAATCTAAATCGCGCCTGCTGACGGGGCAAGTATGGTCCGCGACAAGAATCGACGGGTCCGCGGCAGAATCGACGGTGCGTGACAGAACGGCGAGGCGCGGGTGCCATGCCCAAGCTGTAAGCGCGGGCATGCCCTCGGCCAAGCGCGCCGCAGCGTCTCGCGCGCAGAACGCTGCGTGAAAATGCTGCGCGCCGTCAATCCACTCCCGCCCGGCATCCGCGCATTGGGGATGTTCACATGCGCTTGGCCAGTAGGTAGCGCTTCATTTCCGGGTACATCGCGACGAATATGGCGCCGCCGATGCTCAGGAGGATGATGGCCGCCACAGTCAGGCCCGGGTGGGCGGTGACAACGTCGGTCGTCTCTCTAACTCGGCGCCGCATGGGCTTCGTGCGGATGGCAACCATGTTCAGTTCTCCCTTGGAACAGGGCAGTGAATGCGGACTGGCTCCGCGGATCGGGCCGGCGGAGCGCGGCTATTAGCGATTCCACGAGTTTGATGCTTTCAACAACGGCAGCGCGGACGGGCGCACTCAACTCCGCGGTTACCTCATCGGTGCCGCTGCCCCGGGCTGGTTCGCAGCCGACCAGCAGTATTCGCGGCAATGGTCCTCCCAGCAATTTAACCAGTGCCAGCACGCCCACGGGGTCGAGGCGGTGGCCGTCAAGCGCGCCGGCGGGTGCGATTGCCGGGAGGGCGAAGGCCCCGCCGCGCCGCGACTCAGCGGAATTTCCGGCCTCACTTCGCGGCTCAGCAGGAGCCTCGCCTTCCCGGTCCAGTTCCGGCTCTATCACGTACAGCGTGCCCGGGGCGGCGCCGCGTGGGGCGGTGTCGATGAGGATCGCGTAATCCCAGCCCTCTAACAGTGCGGCGGCCAGGTCGAAGCCGCGGATGCCGAAGTCAACAATTCGCACGCCCTCGGGCCAGGTGCGTTGTGCCAGCCGCTGGATCACTTCGACGCCGAACGCGTCGTCACCCAGGAAGATGTTGCCGATGCCTGCTATGAGAATGCGCGGCGTCATGGCACCCCTCCCGGCTGCGACGGCAGGGGCTCGAGTTCGTCGGGCCGGAAGAAGAAGCGGTGGCCGGGCCAACCAGCGGGGCCGAGGTCGCGGCCGGGGTCGTCGTCGACCGTCACGGCCAGATATTGCCGGCCCTCGAAATCGTGCTCAATCGAGACCACGGTGGCCGTTCTTCCCACGAGCAATAAGTCGACGGCGTCGGCGCGCTGCTGCGGGCGCAGGCGAACACGGTCGCCCGCAGCCACTTCAATGCCGTTGACGACCGCACTTTGTAGCTTCGAATCATCCGTCGCGGGATGGCGACTGTTAATTGGGACGGGCCGGCCGCCGTTCGTGGGTCCGGACTGACAATCGCTCATGCCCGCGCTCCTGCTTTGACAGCCTTTGATTGCACTTCCGCGGTCACCGGCGCGCCAGCGAGCGGTTCTGGAACGGCAGGGGGCGCCGGATGCGCGCGGTGCTCCGCGTCCAGCAGTCGTTCCAGCGTCTCATCCCAACTGAGCAGGCCGGCCCGCAGCTTGTAGTGTTGCAGCCGTTCAATGAGGTCGCGCCGCAGACACAGCCAGGCGCTGTTTGGGTAATAGCGGTCCATCAGGTCTTTCCATATGCGAACCGGCAGGCGGAACGGTGCCTCGCGGTCCCGCCCGATCGGAGCCGCTTGCAGCGGGGCGTGCGGCGCGGCGTAGAAAACCGTTCCGCTGAACAGTAGCAACAGCGGCAGCTCGCCGTTCTCCAAGGCATTGCAGTACTTGGTCACCGCGAGGCTCAGATCCGATGAGCATGGCACCGGCAGGTCGAACAGCGTGCCGCCCGTGAATCCGGGCACAGTTGATTGTGTGTGCGTCCACAGCAGGCTTCGCAAACTCCGCGGCCAGTGTTCCGGAAACCCGAAAAGTTCCCGCAAATGTACCTGTTCGGCAGGGCAATAGCGGCGCTGCGCCGGCTCGATGCGAGCTTGGCTGTACAGCAACACGCTGTGAATCGGCAGCGGTTGCGGGTCGCGGTCGGTCGCGCGCACTTTCAAGAGCAGCAGCGGCGCCGCCGCATATGGTTCCACACTCGCGCCTTCAACGGCAAAGTCTAGATCAGGCATGCGTGCTCCTGTGCGCGGCGGCTCAAAACATATCCTGCTCCGCCAGCCTGAAACCTGGCGGGAGTGCGTCCATCGGTCAGGCCGGCGGGATTTCCGGCATGCGCGCGTCGATTGGCGCGTGCGACGCGGCGTTCAAGCCAGTCGAGTCACGCGCTGTGCGATATGGGCGAATGCCGGGCTCGTTGCGGCCGGGCTCGCGGCCCTTCTGTTGCACAAGCTCCTCGCCCTTGTTGGTCCCCGACACGTGCACGGGCCGGGGGGGATCTTTGTACGACAACTTTCTCGGAGACATATTCAAGACCTCTGCTCTGCGTTGAAGGATGAATGCGAAAACGGCGATGCGACGCGTGGGCATTCGCGCTCGGCCTGCCCCTTCGGTGGCGCTGAGGCCGCCGCGGCGTCTGTGTCGGGGGCCGCTCCCTCGACTTCAATGGCGGCCACGTCAGGCGCCGCGAGGTAAATGGCCTCTTTGATCAGATTGTCCAGCGTTGCGCGGGAACCGGGGCAGGCGCGGCAGTCGCCTGCCAGTCTCAGACGAACAACCTGCTCGCCGGTAACTTCCAGCAGTTCCACGCCTCCATTATGTGCCGCGAGGTAGGGCTGAATTTGTTGCAGCGCTCGCTGGACGCGCTGCTCGATGCTGCGCGGGTGCAGGCCATGTACCAGCAGCACGCCGC
>JAGPEO010000010.1 GCA_018056925.1 Phycisphaerae bacterium | reverse complement strand
CCTCTACGAGGTCATGGCCCCTGGCGGCGAGCCCCCCTGGCGGTACAGCGATGCGTATCGCCACACGCTGCGGATTCACACGAAGTTCGTGCGCAGGGAGCCGACATGAGCGCGACGCAGAACCCAACCTGTGCCAACGAGCCGGACTGCCTCAAGGACGTGCGCGAGATCCGCTCGGTTGTCTTCGGCAATGGCCACCCCGAGAAGTCGCTGCTGGTGCGCATGGAGCGCGTCGAGTCCCGGCTGGCGGTGATCCAGAAGCTGTCGCTGGCCACCCTGTGCGGCGTCGGCACACTGCTGCTCAAGTTCGTGGGGGCGTGGATCGAAGGCCTGATGCGAGGATCGTGACCCATGCCCGACAGCACCATCATCGCGCTGGCCGACGCCATCGTGGCCAAGCTTCAGGAAGGCACGTTCAGCCTGCCCTGCGAGATCGCCCGCGGGTATCGCCCCGTCGTGGAACTGCCCGACCTGGCGACCGCCCAGGTGACGGTCATTCCCAAGAGTCTGGCGATCAGTGCGGCCACACGTACCGACGGCTTCTACGACTGCGCGATCGACATCGGCGTGCAGCGCAAGGTGAACCCCGACGACCCGGCCGAACTCGATGCGCTCATGCAGCTGGTCGAAGAGATCGGCGATCACCTGCGCGGCCAGCGACTCGACGGCTTCGCCGCCGCCGTGTGGCTGGCACTCGAAAACGAGCCGGTGTTCGCGCCGGACCACCTCGAGCAGCACCGCCAGTTCACCAGCGTGCTGACCGTCACGTACCGGGTGCGGAGATAGGCCGATGCCCTTCTACGAGCTCCGCCTCCGCGAATCCTACGACGACTCCTATACCGCCGGCCCGGAGGGGCCCTATAGCTACACGACCATCTACCTGCGCTGGTCGGGCTACGTCAACCCGCCGACGACCTGGCTGTCTTTCCCATCCGACATTCCCCGCGCCGCCAGCATCTTGCAGGCCAGACTGGTGGTTGTGCCCAGGACCGCGACCGGGCAGACGAACGTGTTGATCCGTGCCATTACCTGGTGGACCGACTTGCGGACCCAGCCGAGCGGCGTGCAGATCGCCCAAGCCACGGTCGTCATGCCCGCTTCGGAGCCGTATCGGCCGCTGGAACTGGACGTGACGAGCCTGATCCAGGCCGTGGTGAACCACCCCGACTACACGCAGCCCGGGCGGATTTGTCTGCGAATCAGAGGCGGCGAGGGCCCTTTTACCGAGCGGGAGATTTGTGCCTGGGATGCCCAGGATGGGTATGAAGCGGTGCTGTACGTCAGCGTCGCGTCCGCCCAGGACGACACGCTCCTTGACGATGATGACGAGGAGGAAGACCCGATGAACCTGGTGGTCTTGGAACCGCTGACGGCGAATGGCAATGACCAGCCCGTCCAAGTCCCGCGCGGCAACCGGCTGCTCGTGCGGGCCACCACCGCCGACGTGGAAGTCCGGCATGTTCAAGGCGGGACCGCGAAGTTCACGGTGACGGCCGGCAATGCGCTGCGCTGGGGTCAGAGCCTGGGCCAGGTCGTGTATCTGCGGGCCACGGCCGGGACGGTGATCGAGCTGGCGCTCACGTAGCGCGGGCGGCAGTCATGGAGGACTGAACATGGCGAACTTCGTACTGGGGATGAACGCCAAGCTGTACCACGGCGCGGCGGGCAATCCCGCATCCACGGAAATGACCAACGTCCGCAACGTCACGCTGAACCTGGAGGCGGGCGAGGCGGACGTTACCACGCGAGCCAATCAGGGCTGGCGGGCGACGGCGCCCACGCTGCGCGAGTGTTCGGTCGAGTTCGAGATGGTCTGGGACCCCGCCGATGCCGGGTTCACCGCCATCAAGAACGCCTACCTCACCGCCGGACTGATCGCGCTAAAGGTGCTGGACAAGGAAGGCGGCCAGGGGCCGGACGGCGACTTCTCGATCACGTCCTTCAGCCGCAGCGAGGAGCTGGAGGAGGCCATCACGGTCAGCGTGACCGCCAAGCTCGCAGTGTACCGCACCTGGGTGACGGGGAGCTGACGGCCATGAAGACCTTTACCGACAACGCCGGCCGAACATGGACCCTCGCCGTCAACGTCGACGTGCTCAAGCGCGTGCGCGGCCTCGTCGACGTGAACCTGCTCGACATCCTCGACGGGAAGCTCATCGAGCGGCTGTACCGCGATCCGGTGCTCCTGTGCGACGTCGTCTACGCCGTGTGCAAGCCCGAGGCGGACGCGAGGAGCGTCAGCGATGAGGACTTCGGTCGCGCGATGGCGGGTGACGCGATCGAGCAGGCGACCAAGGCGCTGTTGGAGGAACTGGTGCTTTTTTCCCCGAGCCCGAGGGATCGGGCCAACCTGCAGCGCGTGCTCGAGACGACCTGGCGGGTGATGGACAAGGCGCGGGATCTGGTCGAGGCCCGGCTGGCGACGGTCGACGCGGAGCAGATCGTCGCCCAAGCGCTGGCGACGTCTGGGACCTCATCTGGCAGTGCGCCGGCATCGCCGGAATTGACCCCGGACGGCTGACGCTCCGGGAGCTGCTCGCGCTAGCTGAGGCGCGCGCGAAGGACGAATGGGCGCGGACCAGCGCGCTGCTGGCGCTGCTCGCGAACTGCCATCGCGACCCGAAGAAGACGCGGGTCTTCCGGCCCGCGGATTTCGACCCCTTCGCGCGGCGGGCCGCGCCGGTGGAGGTCGGGATGGAAGCGATCAAGGAGTTTTTCACTACAGGCAGACTCCCGGGCACGGATGCCCGGGTGCAGTGATGTGAGGCAAAGCGTAAGGAGAATGCACATGCCTCTTCCGGAAGAAGTCGTGCAGAGCGTGTCGTCCACCAACTTCAAGTCGCTGGGCGATGGTCCGTCGTTCTACCACAACCTGGCGATGAGCAACGCGGTCAACCAGCAGAACCTGGCGGCGCAGAATGCCATTGCGCAGCAGCAGGCGCTGGGCACCGTGCTGACCGCCGCGGTGGGCAAGATCGTCAAGGCGCTGACCGAGGCGGACGCCGAGGAGGCGGTCTCGCTCAGCAAGGTCATGAGCGGCGACGACGTCGCGGCCAAGATCGCGAGCCTGATCGGCTCGTTGGGCTTCGGCCAGATCGGGGCCAAGACGGCCCAGACCACGCCGCCGCCGACCGGCACGTAGTCGGCTCCCGTGATGGCGCCCGCGGAGTGGCCGATCCGGCGCTCCGCGGGCGTTTTCCTGTGCCGGGGGCGAGGTGTGTGGCATGATCACGATGCAGATCAAAACGCTGTTCTTCGACAAGCAGACGGTGCTGCGCGCTGTGGACAAGGCCAAGCGCGCCGTGCTGTCGAAGGCGGGCGCGTTTATCCGCACCACCGCCAAACACAGCATCCGCACGAAGAAGGGCAGCGCGCCCGCGGGCCAGCCGCCGCACTCACACGAGGGCTCGCTGCGCCGGCTCATCTACTTCGGGTATGACCCGGGAAGCGCCAGCGTCGTCATCGGCCCCTTGGGCTTCCGCAAGAGCACTGCTCCAAACGTGCTGGAGTTCGGTGGCAAGACCGAGGTCAGGCGCCGCCGGCGCGGCAAAATCGTGAAGACGCGCGCGATCATCCAGGAACACCCGTACATGGGACCCGCTCTGCAGAAGGAACGCCCCAATCTCCCGAAGCGCTGGGCTGGCAGCGTGCGGGGATGAACGTCGCGATGGAACAACGCACACGGCGAGGCTCGGCGTGGCGTGGTGTGGCGGGGCCCGCCGTGGCGGGGCATGGCAAGGCAGGTTTGATGGTGGTGCGCCGGCGTTGCGGCGCGCCACCTATCCTGCGCGAGACTTGGGAGCGAGTATCCCATGGCTGATACCCGCGGCATCCGCGCTGGCCGAGCATTCGTCGAGCTCGGTGTGGACGACAAGATCGCCAAGGGGCTGCAGAAGGCCGAGCAGCGGCTGAAGGCCTTCGGCGAGGGCGTGCGCTCCGTGGGACTGAAGCTCGGCACGCTTGGCTCGGCGGCGCTGACGTTCCTGGGCGGCACGGTGAAGGCCTTCGTCGACACCGGCGATGCGCTCGACGAGATGTCCGCCCGCACCGGTGTGAGCGTCGAGACGCTCTCGGAACTCGGTTGGGCCGCCGACCTAGCCGGCGCTGACCTGGAGACGCTGGAAACCGGCCTGCGCAAGATGCAGAAGGTCGTCACGGAGGCGGCGACGGGATCGAAGTCGGCGACGGAGGCGCTGGCTCGGCTGGGCCTGAGCGTCACCGACCTGGTCAATCTGAATCCCGAGCAGCAGTTCAAGCTCATCGCCGATCGACTCTCGAAAGTGCAGGACCCGACGTTGCGCGCCGCGCTGGCGATGGAGGTCTTCGGCAAGAGTGGGACGCGGCTGCTGCCGCTGCTGGCGGATGGGGCGAAGGGACTGGAAGAGTACCAGCGCAAGGCCCGCGAGCTCGGCCTGACCGTCTCCACCGAAACCGCCAAAGACGCCGCCGCCTTGGCCGACACGCTCGACACGCTCTGGCGCGTGCTGAAGCAGTCGGCTTTCACGATCGGCGCAGCGCTGGCGCCGACCATCAAGGATCTGGGCGATGCCGTTACGCGCGCCGTGGTGCGCGTCACGGAGTGGCTCAAGCAGAACAAAGCCCTGATCGTCACCGCGCTACAGGTCGCGGCGGCGGTCACCGCCGTCGGTGCGGGCCTGATCGTGGCCGGGACGCTGATCTCGGGCGTTGGCGCCGTGTTCGGCTGGCTGGCCACGGTTGTGATGGGGATCGGCGCGGCCTTCGGTTCGATCGGCACGGCGCTGGCGGCCATCATCTCGCCGATCGGGCTGGTGATCACCGCGGCTGTGGCGCTCGGCACGACGTTATTGGTCGTCACGGGCGCCGGGGCCGACGCCCTGCAGTGGCTTGGCATGCAGTTCGGCGTCCTGCGGGACACAGTATATAAGGTAGTGGCAAGCATATCGGACGCCCTGGCCGCCGGCGATATCAATCTCGCCGCGCAGATCCTCTGGCTCAGCCTGAAGTTAGCGTGGCAACAGGGTGTGGCGGCGCTCAACCGGGCGTGGCTGGAAGCGAAGCGCTTCTTCCTCAGCATCGCGTACGGCATGTGGTACGGCGTGCTGAGCGCCGCTGAGATCGGCTTCCACGCGCTCGAGGTCGCCTGGATCGAGACCACGTCCTTCCTGTCGCAGACTTGGGCCAGCTTCACGGCGGGGTTCCAGAAGGCCTGGAACACGGCCATCAACTGGACCAGCAAGCGCCTGCTCGAGTTGTGGGGCCTGTTCGACGAGACGCTCGACGTCGAAGCCGCGAAGCAGATGGCCGACGAAGACCTCTCGTCCGTCAACGCGGAGATCGACCGGCAGCGCGACGCGGCGCTGCAGGCCCGCGAAGCGCAGCGCCAGGCCGAGCGCGAGCGCGCCAAGAGCACCCACGAGGGTGCGCTGGAGGAGATCGGCCGTCAGGACCAGGACGCGCAGCGGCTGCTCGATCAGGAAACCGACGCCCGCGTGAAGGCAACCCAGCAGCAACTCGACGAGGCCCGCAAGGCGCTGGATGACGCCGTGGCTGAAGCGCGGCGCAGGCGCGCGGCGGCCGACGCGGAGGGTGGTGCGCCCAAACGGCCGCCCCGCGATCCCTTGGCCGGCTTGGACGATCAGCTCGCCGGGCTCGGCAGCCTGCTCGCGCAGAAGATCAGCGTGATCGGCACCTTCAACCCGCTCGGCGCGGCGGGGCTGGGCGGCGGCAGCGCCGCCGAGCGCACCGCCCGCGCCACCGAGGAGACCGCCAAGCACACGAGGCGTCTGGCCGAAAGCGCTGGACGCCTGACGTTCGCGTAGGAGATCCACGTTGCCTGTCGAGGTCGTCGAGAAGTTCGAGAGCCGGCTGGTCACAACCGGCACGAGCCCTTCGGTCGAGCTGCGGTACACCATCCGCGGCACGAACGACGACATCGAGGCGCGCAACGCGCTGATGGCGGGCAGCCCGGCTACGTACGACCCGTGGGGCGGCGGGTGGTTCTTCCTGCCACGGGACACAGTCACTGTTCAGCCGATCGGTGACCAGCTCTGGGAAGGCATCGTCCGGTACGGCCCGTTCACACCGACCAATGAGTCGACGTTCGCCTTCGACACCGGCGGCGGCACGCAGCACGTCACGCAGAGCAAGCAGACGATCGCAAGGTATCCGGTGGGCACAGCGCCGGATTTCAAGGGCGCGATCGGCGTCACGGCCGACAGCGTCGAAGGCGTCGATATCGCCGTCCCGGTCTATCAATTCGCCGAGACGCACTACCTGCCCGACACGACGGTCACGCCCGCGTACCGGATGACACTGTTCCAGCTTACCGGCCGGGTGAACAGTGGCGTGTTCAAGGGCTTTGCCGCCGGTGAGGTGTTGTTCCTGGGCGCCTGTGGCGCACGGCGCGGCTATGGCGACTGGGAGATCACGTTCCGCTTCGCCGCCAGCCCGAACGTCACGAACCTCACGATCGGCGACATTACCGGCATCGACAAGAAGGGCTGGGACTACCTGTGGGTGCGCTACGCCGACAGCGAGGACACGGTGGCCAAGGCCCTGGTGAAGAAGCCCGTCGCGGTCTACATCGAGCGCGTGTACGACGACGGCAACCTGGGCCTGCTGGGGATCGGAGTGTGAACTATGCGCTCCGGCGCACCATCATCCCTGCCATACGCCAACCAGAAGCAACCCTCCGTAGCATTCTCCCCCCACGTCATAGGGGTCCTTCTCGACGCGGAACCCCGCGTCAGCCATGAGACGCTCCCATGTCGCGAGCGGGAACAGCCCCAATACGTGGTGATCCTGCTCGACAAGGGGCTTTCCGCCGCCCTCGCGGATCAGGTACCACATAAGCGTCTCAATCGTCGTGTCGGACGGATCGGGGTCGTACGTGTATTCAAAGTAGGTCAACTCCGTTTGGCCATCGGTGTTGGATCGACACCCAATCTGCGGATCGCGGAAGGTGTCGCGAAACCAATCGGGGGACGTGATGAAGATGCCGCCTGGGCGCAGGTGAGCCGCGGCCGTGCCGAACACGGCCCGAAGGTCGTCTTCGGAGCGCATGTAGTCGATTGCGTCGTGGATCAGCACGCCGTCGAATGTGCGACTCAGGCGCATTGTCCGCATGTCCCCGACGTGGAATTCCACGCCTGGATTGAGCATGCGGGCCTGCTCGATCATGGCCGGAGCGATATCAGCGGCCGTGAAGTCAAAGTCTCCCGTCAGGTGGGACATGTTGTGCCCGCCGCCGACCCCCAGTTCCAGCATCCGGTGCCGGCCCGGACCAAGGCGGCTGCGGATCGCCTCCCGCCAGAGCGCCGCTTCCGCGGCATACTCCTCGGGCGCGCTCATCAATCGCCAGTACTGCGCGAACTCGCTGTAGAGGCGCGGCAGCGGCGTATCTGGTTCATCCCGTTGCATGGCACCGAAGCTCCGAGAGCCTCCTTATGGGCGACGCGATGAAGAAGGTCAAGTCTGGCGATCCGCTGATCATCCCGGCGGCGACGTTCAACGCCTTCGTGGACGTCGCGCGCGACTACCAGGAGCGCCAGCGCAGCGCCACGCGTGACGGCCTGCCCGATTGGCGGCAGACAGGGATCGTCCTGGTCCGTAATGACAGCGACGCCGATCGCCAGCGTTTCGATGTGCTCGGCGTGGCCGGCACCGTCATCAAACCCACGGACAATGCCGACGCGTTCAAGGAGCGGGTCGCGCTGAAGGGCGTCACGCCCACGGCGTCACACGCCGGTCGGTTCGTGATCCTGCTCGAGCCTGTGAAGGATGGCCTGATCGGCCGTGGGTGTGTGGACGGGGTCTGCGTCGCGCGCGTGAAGATGAACGACGAGGGCCACGTTTTCGCCGAAGCGAAGGACAGCCAGGCCGACAAGCTCGATAGCGGCGCATCCGGCTCCGCCACGCTGCTGTGGGTCGAACCCGTGGCCGACCGCACGGACCCGCAGATCGCCTGGGCGATCGCGCGCCTGGGCGGTGGCGGCGGAGGCGGATCGGCGGCCGTGTGGGCCCAGGTGACCTCGGTCGGGGCGTCGACGTTCAGTGCCCGGCTGTTGGACGCCACGGGCAACATGACTGGGGAGGACCTCACCGTGCAGGTGGCGGCGGCCGGGCCCACCAGCCTGAAATTCAACCCGATCCTCGCGGAAGAACTGCCCTGGATTGCCGTGGGTGGCGAAGTGTTGATCGAGTATCGCAGCGGTTACCGCCCCGGTTGGTGGCTCGCGCCGCACAACATCACCTCGTGCGAGTTCACCGGTGGCTAGCCTGGTCCGCCGCTGTCCTGGTGCCGACGGCGCGCTGCTGCTGCGCTGCCCGACCGGCGCCGGCCTGGTGCAGCGGTGCCCCGACACGCGCTGGTGCCTGGGTTACGGCGGGTTCGGCACCGTGATCGGTCAGAGGTCGTACACGCGGACCGAGCACTATGTGGAAACGCAGTCCTGCCACACCCGCTGGGATCACGTCTACCTGCCGGCCCACCCCAATCCGTGGTCGCTCTACGCCGATCCGGAGCAGGCCTTCGTGCTGCACTACTTCCCGAACCCGGACTTTTCCCTGGCGTGCCACGTGCGTGCTTTGCTGAACTACTCGCCGGCCCAGGTGCCGCTGCCCGGGTGCCCGCTGGTCGATGCCAACGAGGCCTGCTTCCGCACGCCCAGCGGTGCGTGGCTACGCTATGAAGCGGCGCGCCCCAACGCCGCCTACGCGCCGGTGATGATCACACGCCGGCCCCAGCTGGGCCAGACACAGTTCCTGTACGACTGTGACCTGTACCTGTACGCCAACGCGGCGGAACTGGCGCCGATCCCACCGTGGGGCACCTGCGGGACGTTCGTCACCATCGACTGCTGCACGGGCGCCATCACCTACGGCGGTCTGATCCCGCCCGAGGCCTGCCTGGCCGGGCAGTTCCCGGGCAAGGTCATCATCGCCGAAAACACGCCGGCGGCGAAGTTCGCGGCGATCTACGCCAGCCTGCTGTACATGGGCAATCTCCGGTTCACCGTCACGCTCGACTACTACATCCCGGACGCGATCTGGGACACGGGGTCGATCACGGGGGCCCAGATCTACGCCTGGTGCCAGGCCTACGCGACGGAATGCCGGATGCAGGTGACCGGCAGCGCGTACGTGCATGAAGGTTGGTGGAACTACGACTGGTATGGCTGGCTCAAGCACACCGTGCCGGATCTGGACGTGATTGTTCCCAGGTCGTCGAGCAGCCCCACGTACTGGACGCAGTACAGTGTCGAAACCGCGCAGAGTCAGGCCTTCACGCCGTATTGCGGGCCACCTCCGCATCCGCCGGCATGCCCCGATTGCGTCAATGCCCAGGACTCTGTGCCCGGCGGGACGACGACGGGCCAGGAGACGAACGTCAATGTCGGTTACAGCTTCGGGCTGTCCGGGGCGACGCCGTATGCCACGTGCCCCTACGTCACGGAATAACGATCCCGCGCTCGCCCGCGTGCGGTTGACGGTGTGTGCCGCGTGCGCCGCGTATCGGCACGGCTGGTGCACCGTGTCCGGGCGGCTCGTACAGGTGCTCGCCTCGTTCCCCGACCAGGCGTGCCCGACTGGTCTCTGGACGGTCGCGACGCCCGGTCCGACGACACCGGCTGCGTTGCGGCCCAGTCCGTCGAGCCCGCCGCGCCGGGGCGACTGCCGCGCTGGAGACCGTGCGCGACCGCCCACCGAGGCGGACTTGGCCGTCTGCGATGAGTGCGATCACCAGGTGTGGCCGAGCGGGGCATCGCGGGGTTGTGACCTGCTGGACAATGGCAAACCGTGTGCACTCGGGGCCCGGCTGCGGGCCAGTGGCCCATGGCCGGACCAGTGCCCACGCGCGGTGGTATTCCCCGCCCCGGACTAGCCGCAGCGACCACACCTGCTGCACTGCTGGGCCTGCCAGACGTTCTGGACGGCCGTCGTGACCTACGTCGTCACATCCGGTGTCACCGCTCCGGCGGCGTGGTTCTTCTCCGCCGCCGCCTATTCCGGCGCGGCTGTGCTGCTGTCGACGCTGCACGGCCTGGCCCCATCTCCGCGTCCAGAGGCGGCACCGGCTCGAGGTGGCTGCAAGGGGTGCCGCTGAGCGGGACGGAAACGACACGGCGCCGTAGCGATTAGCTGCAAGTTGCTGTATTGTACTCATTTACAGTAATCTTTCACTAAATTGTCATGTTCATCGAGTGAACTTAGTTGACATGACTATAACATGTGCTATGCTTCATCCTGTCGGCGTGAGTCCGCCCGAGCTCGACAGCGGGAACCGAGGCTGGCATGGCAGACGACCCGATAACTCTGACTCTCCCACCGGATTACGCGGCGCGGATCAAGCAGTACCGCGCACGCCTTGGTCTGACGCAGGCGGAGTTGGCGACCAGGCTGGGGGTCTCGTTCGCCACGGTCAACCGCTGGGAAAACGGGCAGACTAAGCCGTCCCCGCTGTCCTGGCAGCAGTTGCTGCGGCTGGACACCGGCGAGACAGCCAACGCCCAGCTTGCCCCGTCCGTCATCGTTCCCCCCGTCCTCGATTTCACCGCGTCGCCGCATGTCATCCGCTCGCTGGTTGAGGGCGAACGGCTGAGCTTCGGCCACATGTTCAACCCGGCCTTCGCCACCGAGATCTCGCAGATCGATCCGCTGCCCCACCAGCGCATCGCTGTTTACGAGCACATGCTCCAGCAGTTCCCGCTGCGGTTCCTTCTGGCGGATGACGCGGGGGCAGGCAAGACGATCATGTCCGGCCTTTACATCCGCGAGATGAAGGCCCGCCGCTTGATCAAGCGCATCTTGATCGTTCCACCCGCCGGCCTAATCGGGAACTGGGAGCGTGAAATGTCCACGCTCTTCAGCCTGCAGTTCCAGATCATCAGCGGCGCCGACGCCCGCGCGAGCAACCCTTTCATCGGCAACGGAAGCGATTGCCTCATCGTCAGCGTCGACACGCTCACCGGCTCCCGGATGTTCTCGCGGCTGCGCGAGCCCGAAGTGCAGCCGTACGATCTGGTGATATTCGATGAGGCCCATAAGCTCTCCGTGGACCGCGGCAACGACCTGCGTGTCCGCAAGACCGAGCGGTACAAACTGGCCGAGGCACTGTGCGGCGTCGCGGATGTGCAGGACGCGTGGAGGCTGCCGTGGGCGGCGCATCATGTGCTGCTGCTGACCGCCACGCCGCACCAGGGCAAGGACTACCCGTACTATGCACTCTGGCGACTTCTCGAGCCCGAGGTTCTCGCCACGCCCGAGGCGTTCAACGAGTACCCCGCTGACCACCGCCGGGACCACTTCATCCGCCGCACGAAAGAGGAGATGGTCCATCTAAACGGGAAGCCGCTGTACCCCAAGCGCATCTCTGACACGCTGGGTTACGATCTGACGCAGGGGCCCGTCAGCGAGCAGACGCTCTACGACGAAACCACCGACTACATGCGGCACGTCTACAACCGCGCCAAACTGCTCAATCGTTCGGCGGCGCGGCTGGCGATGAGCGTGCTCCAGCGCCGCTTGGCCAGCTCGACCTACGCACTGCTGCGATCCTTCGAACGGCGCATCGACAAACTGACCGACCTCATCCGTCAGGTTCAGGAGGGCAAGCTCACCGAAGAGCAGTTGGTCGTGCTCCAGCGCCGCCTCGCCGAGGAAGACGACGTGCTCGACACCAAGACGGCTGACGAGGAGAGCATCGAGGACGGCCGCGAAGAGGGTGAGGTCTCCGAAGACCGCCTGCTCGCGGGCGTCATCGCCGCTTCGCTGACCGACCTGGTCGTCGAGCGTGAACAGGTCGTCGCATTGCGCGACCTGACCCGCAAGGTCTACGAGCAAGGGGCCGAGTCCAAGTTCGACAAGCTCCGCGAGGTGCTGACCGACCCGCGCTTCGTGGGCGAGAAGTTCATCGTCTTCACCGAGCACCGCGATACGCTCGACTACCTCATTAATCGCCTCGGCGGCATGGGCTACACCGGCCAGATCGCGCAGATCCACGGCGGGATGTACTACACCGAACGCCAGGAACAGGTTGAGCGCTTCCGGTTGCCCAGCGACGAGGGCGGCGCTCGGTTCATGATCTGCACCGACGCGGCCGCCGAAGGCATCAACCTTCAGTTCTGCTGGATCATGATCAACTTCGACGTGCCGTGGAACCCGGCCCGCCTCGAGCAACGCATGGGCCGCATCCACCGTTACGGCCAGAAGCATGACCCGGTGCAGATCGTCAACCTCGTCGCCCCCAAGACGCGCGAGGGCCTCGTCATCCAGACGCTGCTGAACAAGCTGGAGGCCATCCGTGACAGCCTCGGCAGCGAGAAGGTCTTCGATTCGATCGGCCGTCTCTTTGAGGGTGTCTCGCTGAAGACGTACATGGAGCAGGCGATCACCGACGGCGCGGACGCGGTCGCCCACGTCCTCGAGGGTCGCCTGACGCCGGAGCAAGTCGAAGCGCTCGCGGCGCAAGAGAAGATGCTCTACGGCGACGGCGGTGACGTGAAGCGTCGACTGCCGCAACTGCGGGAAGACCTTCAGCAGGAAGCCTACTGCCGCCTGCTGCCTGGCTACGTGCGACACTATGTCCAGAACGCAGCGCCGCTCGTTGATATCGAGATCGACGGCGATTTCGACGACTGCTTCGCACTGCAGCCGATCCGGAAGGGCGCCATCGACGCGCTGCTCCATACGCTGGAGATGTACCCCGCCAGGCAGCGTGAGTGCCTGACCGTGATCCGCCCGGAACCCGACCAGAAGGCCACGCGCATCTGGGTTCACCCCGGCGAGCCGGTCTTCGAGCGCTTCCGCGCCCTCGTCAGCGATCGCCTCGGTGATCAGGCGCTGCGCGGCGCCGTCTTCATCGACCCGACGGCCGAGAAGCCCTACCTGTTTCACCTCGCTCTCGTCAGCGTTGTGCGCCAGGCCGACGCCGAAATTCTCGACCTCACGAACGAGGAAGTGCTCGACTGCCAGCTCGTCGGCGTCAAGCAGTCCGAGGGGGCGGAGTTGGCCCTCTGCCCGGTCGAGCACCTGCTGCTGCTCAAAGGCGGCCAGGGATTGCCCGCGGCGGCCCAGCGCCTCGCCGTGACCGCGGAGAAGCTCAACGAGCAGGCCGAGGCGTTCATCGTCGAACGCGTCGCCCGCGAGATCGCGGTCCAGCGACGCAAGGCACTGATGGACGCGCTGCCCGAGCGCGAGCAGTTCATCCGGCGGGGCTTCGATTTCCAGGAAGCCGAGCTCGCCGCCGCGCGTGTGAAGCAATCGGAGAAATCCCGTTCAGGCAACGCTGCGGCCATCAAGGCGCTCAAGGAGATCAAGGAGCAGCAGCGCTCGTTGGCGCAGCGGCGCGAGCTGGCCCTGGCTTCAATCCGTCGTGAGCCGGAGTTGATCGCGCCGGGCCGCCTGACGTTCCTAGCGCACGCGCTGGTCGTCCCATCAAGCAGTACGGAGGATCGCGAGCGCCACGACGCTGAGGTCGAAAAGGTGGCGATGGACCTCGCCCGTGCCTTTGAGGAGGCCGCCGGCGCGACAGTCCACGATGTGCACACGCCGCCGTTGGCTCGCGCCGCGGGCCTTAACGACAATCCCGGCTTTGATCTGCTGTCGAAGTACCCGGACGGCGCAGAGCGTGCGATCGAAGTGAAGGGGCGGGCCAATACGGGCGACGTGGAGGTTTCGTCCAATGAGTGGGCGCGTGCCGCCAACCTGCGCGACGGCTACTGGCTCTACGCTGTCTACGACTGTGCTACGCCGAACCCGCGGCTGATCCGCGTGCAAGACCCGTTTGGAAACCTGCTGGCCAAGACCAAGGGTAGCGTGCTCATACGCCCGGCCCAGGTTATCGAGGCTGGGGAGGTTTGACACATGGCAAAGGGACGAACGAAGTTCGCCAGAAACGTACGAAAGGCTATCCAGACCCTCGCGACGGACCGCGACCTGGCGCTTCTCAGGTGCCGCAGTGGGAGCCTTTTTTCCCCTGTGTTTCGCGAGACCTACACATGGATGAAGTTGATGGATTCCGATGGTTTGCTGGTCGGGCTGCGCACGGTGAAGAATACCAACTGTGAAGGTGCGGCGCCCGTCACGCCCGTTAATCTTACGATTGGCGTCATTATTCAGGCAGAGGATGCAACGTCTCAGGGGAAACCCAATCCGTTCGGGAAAGCAGCGGTCGGTAACGTCCCATTGGGCGTATGGTTCGACCAATATCGGGGCAATCGGTTGCGTCTGGATCGCGTATTCGTACTCTTCGTGCTCCCTAAGGGAGCACCGCCCTCGGAACGGAAGTACTTCGAGACCGCGATGAGGAACGTCAACAACGCCGCTGATGCGATGCCCGATTGCGATCATCTCGTAGTGGATAGGGGCATCTCAACCGCCGACCTACTGGTCAAGATCAAGAAGAAGATCCGGCCATGGCTCAAAGGGAGTGGGCGGCTGACGAAGTAGCTGAAGCGGAGGCATGAGCGTGAGGCAGTTCGACTTTCATGAACTCTTGGGCTACATCGCGCCGGGGATGTTGCTCCTTGTTGGTGTCCGCTGCATCTGGCCAGAGGCCGAGAAAGCCCTACCTGTTAGCGGCATTACGTTTGGCGAGTTCGGCGTCGGCGTGGTCCTTGCTTACGCCGCCGGACAATTGCTCCAGACGGTCGGTAACGGCATCGAGAAGGCTTGGTGGAAACCTTGGGGTGGAATGCCAACCGACTGGATTCGTAGCGGCAAGCGCGAATTGGTCGCCCCGGCCCAATTCGCCAGCGTCGAGGCGAGAGTTGGACGGATGCTCGGAAACGACTCCTTCAAGTTCGCCAGCGTCAATGCCAAGCACTGGTACTCGATCACACGGCAGGTGTACGCCGCCGTAGCCGGAGCCGGCCGGGCCGCGCGCATCGACGTGTTCAACGGCTACTACGGCCTTTGCCGCGGAATCGCGGCCAGTTTGGCCGTGCTGCTGGTCTGGAGCCTGCTGACAGCCTTGCACGCATGGATGGGTCACGCCGCCCTCGCGGTCCTGCTCGCCCTTGCTGTCTACCGGATGCACCACTTCGGCGTACTGTATGGCCGCGAGGTGTTTGTGCAGTTCCTCGCGTTGCAGGATGCACCAGCGCGTGCATCCGGCGGTGCCACCGAAAGGGAGGGCGGATGAACTACAACGGGTTTGAGATCGACATGCTGAGCGTCGGCGATGCCGACTGTACTCTCATAACGGAGTGGACGAACGGCGTCTCGACGCGAGTGCTGATTGACGGTGGCAACGCAGAATCGGCCAAGACACTGAAGGGCTTTCTGGAAGCACAGGGCATCTACTACATCGAGCATGTTGTGTGCACGCACCCGCACGACGACCACGCTGCTGGTCTCGTGGAATTCGTCAAGGATGCAGAGTTCCATATCGGAACCGTGTGGGTCCACCGCCCGGAACGGCACGTGAACCTGCTCGGGGTTGAACTCGCGCTGAACCGCGCCCATGGCCTCAAGAGGGTGAAAGTGATCCGCGAGGCACTGGAGACAGTCTCCAGTCTGATTCTTGCGTGTGAGGCTCGGGGAATCACGATTGCAGAACCGTTCGCTGGTGGTCAAATCGGCTGCCTAACTGTGATGGGGCCATCCGAGCGGTACTATGCCGAGTTGCTTGCACAGTTCGCCGACAGTTCCGAGATTCAGGCCTCAGACTCGGTCCTCAACAAGTGCGACTTGGAGGAGTTCGCGGACGCTCTATTGGCAAGCAAGGGCGCCGGCAATTCAGACACCCTGATGGATAGTCCGCCGACTTCGCCCGAGAACAACAGCAGCGTAATACTCGCCACTCGCCAGCAGAGCGAGACGTTCTTATTCACCGCAGACGCCGGAGCGCAGGCTTTGGCCCTCGCTGCGAGAGAATATCGCCTTGGCAACTGCGACTGGATGCAGATTCCACACCACGGAAGTCGGAGAAACATAACGGTGAGCCTGATCCAGCACTTTTCACCGAAGTGGGCGTTCGTGTCTGCTGCCGGCAACACGAAGCACCCCAGACGGGCCGTCGTCAACGCTTTCAAGAAGCAAGGCGCCGCGGTCTACAGTACACATTACCCTCGGCCCGGGAACATCTGGCATCACCGTGGCAATGTGCCTGCACGGTCCGGGTATGCTGCAGCAACGGCACTGTGGGACGCGACAACATGACCGATACACCCCGCCTCATCGAACACGCGTTTCCGCTCAAGCAGGCGTCGCTGGACTCCGTGCATGAGAAGAACGTCCGTCACGGGCATATCTCGACGCTGCATATCTGGCCGGCGCGGCGGCCGTTGGCGGCGTGCCGGGCGGCGCTTATTGCGACGCTGCTGCCGGACCCGGGCGACCCGGAGAAGCGTCGGGAGCTTTGCGAGAAGATCGCGGGCAAGGTCGTTAAGAAGATCGAAAAGAAGAAGATGCCCAACGGCCAGACCGTCGAGCGTATCAAGGAGGAGACCGAGGGCGGCATCCTGCACTGGGGCCGGGAAACCGAGAACGCCGAGACGCTCGAATGGTTTCGCCAGGAAATCCGCAAGGCCTACGGCGGTCGCGCCCCCAAGGTGCTTGACCCCTTCGCCGGTGGCGGGGCGATTCCGCTGGAGGCGATGCGGCTGGGTTGCGAAGCGACGGCGGTCGACATCAACCCCGTCGCGTGGTTCATCCTCAAGTGCACGCTGGAGTACCCGCAAAAGCTCGCCGGCCAGACGCGCCCGCTGCCCGGGTTCATCCTGCACAACGACGCCTTCATGGCCGAGTTCTTCAAAAAAGCGAAGGGCTACGGCAAGGCGGAGACAACCGCCGCCCTCAAGCGGATTCACCAGCGGTTGAAAAAGAAGGCCAAGGCGAGCCAGATAGGCGAACAAGGCGGCTTGCCGTTTGCCCCGGCCGAGGGGACGCAGGAGGAGCTCCAGGCCGACCTGGCCTGGCACGTCCGTGCCTGGGGGCAATGGGTGCTGGACCGCGCCCGGCGGGAGCTGGCGGAGTACTACCCCACCTACGCCGACTTCGAGCCGATCAAGAAGGATCACATTGCCTACGAGCACCAACCGATGCGCCTCGTGCCACTCAACGAAGACAGCATGGCGGACATCGACGCGCTAAACGCTGAGTTCACTAAGGAGTATCTGGAGGACACACGCAATCCGCGCTGGGTTGCCAAGCCAACGGTTGCCTACCTCTGGGCACGGACGGTGACGTGCAAGAATTGCCGGGCCACCGTGCCGCTGCTCAAGACACGCTGGCTGTGTAAAAAGGCGAATAAGCGCGTCCTGCTGACCATGGGACCCAATGCCGATTGCACAGCTGTGGTCTTTGACGTCGATCCGGACGTACCAGCCAAGGGGGGCAATGCGGCCCAAAAACGCGAGCACGACAAACGGATCGGCGCTGGCACTATGAGCCGCGCAGGGGTGAAGTGTCCCTGCTGCCCGACGATCATGACGATGGAAGACATCCGCGTTGAAGGAAAGGCTGGCAAACTCGACAGCATAATGACTGCTGTCGTCATCGATACGCCTGACAGCAAAACGTACCGCCTACCTACCGCCCATGAACTCGCGGTTGCCACTCCTGGGGAGGAACAGGTCGCGGCGGCGTTCAAGGGCGTGCCCTTCGGCGTACCCGATGAGCCGACACCCAAGGGCGGAGGCTCTGGCGCGGGCCGCGCATTCAGCGTGCAGGGCTACGGGCAGATGTTGTGGCGTGATCTGTTCACGTCGCGTCAACTTACCGCGCTGGGCACGTTTGTGGCCGCGACCCGCAAGGCCAGAGACGCGATGGCAACCCTCCGCTACTCGCCGGAGTGGGCCGAGGCCGTGGGAGCGTATCTGGCGTGCGGCGTTGATCGCTTGTCGGACCGCTGTTGCACACTATGCACTTGGGATCAGGGCTATACGAAAATCAATCATGCCTTCAGCCGCTACGCTTTGCCCATAACTTGGGATTTTTGCGAAGGTAGCCCAATGTCCGAGACCACGGGCAATTTTGAGGCTGCGGTCGAGTGGATTGCGAGGTTCATTGAACATGGCCTTGTTGCGCTCTCATCCGTGCCGGAATCCTCCGTCAATAATCGTTCGGCAATCAAAGAACACACGGGAGAGCTCTTCGATCTCGTGTTCACTGATCCGCCCTATTACGACGCGATCCCGTATTCAGACCTGATGGACTTCTTCTACATCTGGCTGCGACGGTCATTGAACGGCATTGTGTCATCCATCGACGCGTCGTTCGCATTACCGCTCGCCCCTAAATGGGACCACGACAACAACGATGGCGAGCTGATCGACGACTCCAGCCGTCACGGGAACGATGCCACTAAGAGCAAGCAGACCTACGAAGACGGCATGGCTCGCGTCTTTGTCCAGTGTGCTGCGGCGCTCAAGGCTGAAGGTCGACTGGTGATCGTCTTTGCCAACAAGCAACCCGACGCCTGGGAGACGCTGGTATCGGCGATCATTCGGGCGGGATTCACCGTCGATGGGTCGTGGCCGATCCAGACCGAAATGAGCACTGGCCTCCGTAATGTTGGGCGCGCCTCCCTCGCATCTTCTATCTGGCTGGTCTGCAAGAAGCGGCCCGCCACAGCACGGCCGGGTTGGGACAACAGCGTCCTGGATGAGATGCGGGCGAACATCGGAGTGAAGCTGCGGGATTTCTGGGATGCGGGGATTCGCGGGCCGGACTTCGTTTGGGCGGCGACCGGGCCGGCGATGGAGGCGTACAGCAAACACCCGGTGGTGCGCAAGGCCAACGCCCCCGGCGAGGTGATGGGCGTGGGCGAGTTCCTCAACCACGTTCGCCGAATGGTGGTGGACTACATCGTCGGGCAAGTGCTGACCGGTGAAAAGGGATCGGACTTGGCCGCCGCCGACCGGCTGGACGAAGTGACGGCCTACTACCTCCTACACCGCCACGACTTCCATATGGATGAAGCGCCTGTCGGCGCGTGCATCCTGTACGCCACGGCCTGCGGCCTGTCGGACAGCGAGTTGGACAAGACCTGGGACGTGCTGATCCATGTGGGCAGCGACGCGGCCCGTGCCGCTGAAGCAGAGGAAGCCCTCGATGATTCTGATGAGGGCGACGGTGAGTCATCGGAAGATGACTCTGGCAGCGATGATTCCGGCGGCGGTAGCAAGGTGAAACTCAAGGCGTGGAGCCAGCGGAAAAACAAGAGCATGGGGTTTGAGGCCCCCGAGGGAAAGGCCGTGCCGCTGATCGACCGCATCCATCGAGTGATGCACCTGTGGAAGGACGGCGACGTTCAGAAGGTGGACGAGTACCTCGACCAACACGCCCTGCGGCGGAACGAACTGTTCAAACGCGTCGTACAGTCCCTGATCGAACTATCCGCCAACAGCGAGCGGTCGCTGCTGGAGAGCATCAGCAACCACATCGGCGCGAAGGGGGCCGTGCGGGACCAGGGGCCGGCTTTCGTAGACGCGGAAGGCGATTGGACCAAAAAGGAATAAGAGGCGGCGTCACGCTGCGAGGATTACGTCATGGCAAAGGCGGCTTGGAAAACGTGGCATGAGGTCGTGAAGCTGCGCGACGACCTGCGAACAGGCGATCTTCCGCTGCACATGTTCGCGGCGGACCTGTACGAGGTCATGATGCAGAACGGCAAGCGGCCGATCTACGAGCGGCCGGAGGAGTTCTTTGCGCTGACCTTCCCTACGCACAACCTGCGCGGCCTGGTGCGGGATGTAGTGCTGCGCCTGGCGGGGAGGAACGACAAGGCCGTGCGACAGCTGGAACTGACCTACGGCGGCGGCAAGACCCACACGCTGATCACCATGCGCCACCTGGTGCATGATCCGGCGAAACTGCCTGACTTGCCGGCCGTGCGGGAGTTCACCGAGACGATCGGGCAGGCGCCTCCGCAGGCCCGTGTGGCGGCGCTGTGCTTCGACAAGCTGGACGTCGAGACGGGCTGCGAAGTGCGCAGTCCTGACGGCGCCGTGCGCCGGCTCAAGCAGCCGTGGAGTGTCCTGGCGTACCAGGTCGCGGGCGATGAGGGGCTGAAGCTGCTGCATGCCGAGAGCAAGGCCGAGGAGCGCGCCACGCCGCCCGCGGAAAACACGCTGACGGAGCTGCTGTCGCTTCCGCTCAAGAGCGGGATGGGCACGTTGATTCTGCTGGATGAGGTCCTGCTGTACGCGAAAGTGCGCTGCCACACAGAGCCGGGGTTCCTCGATATCCTGGTCGGGTTCTTCCAATACCTAACGCAGGCGGCCGCGAAGGTCGAGAAGTGCTGCATCGTGGCGTCGCTGTTGTCGAGTGAGCCCAAAGACCAGGCGGATATGCTCGGCAGGAAGATCGTGTCGGACTTGTACGACATCTTCCAACGGCAACGCGAGGAGGCCGTGCAGCCCGTCGAGAAGGATGACGTAGCCGAGGTGCTGCGGCGTCGTCTGTTCGATCCCAGGTCCGTGGAACTGCGGGGGACGTGGCCGCAGCATGTCATCGCGGCGCTCAAAGGCATCACCGCTCTGGACGACCAGACCGCCAAGCAAGGCGCGACGGCCGAGGAGCGCTACCTCAAGAGTTACCCGTTCCACCCGGAACTGACGGAGGTGTTTTACACCAAGTGGGCGGCGGGAATCGAGCGGTTCCAGAAGACGCGTGGCGTGCTGCGCACCTTTGCCCTGGCGCTGCGCGAGGCTGAGAAGTGGGACGAAAGCCCGCTGGTCGGCCCGACGGTGTTCCTGGGCGCGCCAAAGCAGGCGGGGCTATCTGAGGCGGCCCGCGAGTTGGTTTCCATCGCCGACACCATCGTCAGCGATGGCCAGGCGACGCGGTGGACGGGCATCGTCGAAAACGAACTGGGCAGTGCCCGCCAGGTGCAGTCAGAATCGGTGGGGTTGAAACTACGCGAGATCGAGCAGGCGGTGATGGCGACGTTCCTGCACTCGCAGCCGACGGGGCGCAGCGCCAAGACGCGCGATCTGATGCTGCTGATCGGTCCGTGTCGTCCGGACAAAATCGAACTGGAAAAGGGGCTGGCACGCTGGGCGCGGAACAGCTACTGGCTCGACGATACGAACATGCCGGAGAAGGAGGGACAACTGCCCAACGAGTGGCGCCTGGGCAACCGTCCGAACTTGAATCAGATGCAGGCGGCAGCGGCCGCAAACATCACCGACGAGGTGGTGCGTGCCCGGCTGCTGGATGAGATCGCCAAAGTCAAGTCGCTGACGAGCGGCGCATCTGCGTCCGGAGTGCGCGTGCACACGTTGCCAACGAAGCCCAGGGACATCGAGGATGATGGGCTGTTCCATTACGCCGTGATGCCTCCCAGCGCCGCGTCGGACTCCGGTAAGCCCAGTCCCGAGGCCAAACGATTCCTGGATGAGACGACCGGCTCAGAAAAACCGCGCGTCTTCCGCAACGCGGTGCTACTCCTTGCGCCGTCGAAGGATGGACTTAGTGCCGCCGAGGCCCGCGTCCGCGACTACCTGGCGTGGGAACGGGTCATGAACGAACTGATGCCTAGGAACGAGGAGGAGAAGAAACAGAAGGGATCGGTAGATGTCGCGCGGTTGCAGACGCTCAAGATCAACATCGACAAAGCCAGGGGCCGTGTGCCGGACTCGATCCGGCAGGCATATTGCATCGTCGTGACGGTCTCCAAGGACGATGAGATTCATGCTTTCAAGATTACCGTTAGCGACGAGGCGCACTTCGAGACGATCAAGAAGGATTCGCGGTCGCGCGTGCAGGATACCGCGATCACATCGGAGGCCTTGCTGCCCGACGGCCCGTACAACCTGTGGAAGGGTGGCGAAACGAGCCGACGAGTGAAGGACCTGGCCGGGGCATTCGCTCAGCTTCCGCACCTGCCGAAAATGCTCAAGTCGCAAGCCATCGTCGAGACGCTGGTCGAAGGATGCGTGCAGGGAACGTTCGTGCTGAAGCTCACGCGCCCGGATCGCACGTTCCGCACGTGGTGGCGCGCGCGCCCCGACGAAGCAGCACTGAGTGATCCAGCGATGGAGCTTGTACTTCCAGAGGCGGCCGAATTGGGCGAGATCGCGGCCGACCTCATAGCGCCCAGGGTGCTGCCCGACCTGTGGGCCGGCGACGAGATCAAGGTCCAGGCTGCGATCGACTATTTCAACGGGACGAAGGTCGTGCAGGTCGACAAGGGCGGATTCACCGAGCCGGCGCCTGTGCCCAAAGCGCCCCCCGAGGCGGTGAACGCGGCCGTGACCGAAGCGGTCAGCGCGGGAAAGGTGTGGTTGCTTTCGGGGCCGGCGAGTCTGCTGGCGGAGCAGATCCCGACAGGAGTTCTGCAGCCCTCTGCGACCTTGCGCGTGCCACCGACGTCGATCTCAGCCGCGTCGATTTTGCCGGAGAACTTGCCGAATGCGTGGCAGGACGGCGCGACGACGGCGATGGCGATCGCGACGGCGCTGTCGCAACAAGCAGGCCTCACGCTACCCTGGAAGACGATCCGTGATGTGATCGGTGGCTCGCTGCAGGCGAGGTTCATTACATTGGCTGACGACTCGGCGGCGTGGCCGTGCGAGTTGTCTGCCGCGAGCGGCGTGAAGATCAGAGTTGCCGCGGCCGGCGGCGGCGGGACAGGAGGAGGTGGCGGAGGCGAGACCGGCGGCGGTGGCCGAAAACCGGGCGTGCGAGTCGCCGCAGCCGACTTTGAGCCCTCGCAGATGCAGGATCTGGGCGACCTGATCCCGGCACTGCTGGAGGTCAAGGCGAAGGCGAAGGTCGGAATGAAGTTCCACGTCCGGCTGGAGGTCGGTGATGGATCGACGCCGCCCGGCGAGGAAGTGGTGAACGACATCAACGGCCTTCTCGCGGATTTAGGCAACGATTTCAGAGTCTCCTGAACCGGGTAGCAGCGGGCGGTGACGATCGACGGCCCGGTCGTCCTGGGCGCAGTGCTGAACGTATCGGCTGTTTGAGGAGGTCACGCGAGATGATGCGCAAGCATGGGGCCAGCGACGCAACCAACCGGGCTCTACGCAAGTTTGTGGACGAGGCTCTGCGTAAGCAAGGGTCCATGTCTACTCCCAATCGCGCGATATGGACACTGACCAATCTCGGTGATTTTCATCAGCGCTTTGTGCAACATCCGGATCAATCCTCAGACTCATTCGAGACCAAGTTCGAGCGCCAGCTAAAGCGGGCGCCGCGCGAGACGATTCAGCTCGCCGCGGAGATGCTCTTCGTTCAGCTCCTGTGCCCATCGAAGATGGGACGCGATGCCAAACTGAGACTGCTTGAAAAAGTGCTCTCCTGGTCGCCGGATCCCATTGACCTGCCCACGGACATGAAGGACGCCCTGGGGCAGGGACTGGTGAACGACATGTCATTCATGCAGCACCGTCCCCAGCATCTCTGGTTTCTGACGGAGTTTATGCTCGGATGGAACAGAGCGGACCAAGCCTCGCGCGAAAGACTGCTGTCAGATCCGTGGGCATTCAAGGACTTCTCCAGGACGTTCGAGATTAGCGCGTGCCAGCCGATGCGCGAACTGCTGTGCTTCATGGTTCACCCCGGTTCCTTTGAGGATATCTCATCGCGAAAGCACAAGCGATGGATTCGCGACGCGTTCCTGGATCGGATTGCGGAGCCGACCGGCGACGTGGACCGCGACCTCCTTCGGGTGAGAGAGGCGCTAACCGCTGAGTTTTGGGAGGACTTCAGCTACTACGACGAGAAAATCCGAGCGATATGGCAACAGAAAGACGCCACGGCTGGGTCGCGCGATGGTTGGGACGACTTCATAGACTGGGCGAGGAGGTTCTACGAGAGCCCGACGTTTGATCGCGACGAGCGTGATTACAAGCTCGAAATCGCGCAGCAGATTGCAGCTGCCCGCGAATCCGTTACGCAGAACAGCGCTGATTGGTTTGAGACGCTGAAGAGTGCATTCACCCAGCCCCGCAACAACTTGACGGCGTGGCGGGTACATGATCGATTTCTGCAGTGGTGTAACGCGAATCCAAACGACGCGCGTAGCGCACTGCTGCGGATCTGGGATGACTCCGCCAGTCTCGCAGCCCGTATTCGCGGCTTTCTCGATTCAGTTCCCAACGATGCACTACGCGGTCCCGGCGGCCGGGTTTCGCTAGCATCATTCTTGCTGATCGGCTCATCGGCAGAGAACTTCCCCATGTATCGGGACCGGGCATTCCGATTGGCGTACAAACTCGCGGGGTACAGGCGCCTCGTGCCGGGAGCCGAGGCAGAGCTCTACGAATTCGCGTGCCAGTTCCTAGACGACTTGATCGCCGAGGCGAAAAAACGCGGGCTTCAATTGCGAGACCGCTTGGATGCCCAAGGCGTCCTCTGGTGCATCACGAAAGCGAGTAGCCCACCCGACGACTGGTCCACGGGCGAGTGGCAGCACTTCATTGCATATCGAGATGGCACGGCACCGCCGCCGAGTGAGGAGGATGAGGACAGCGAGGATGAGACAGCAACATTGGGAGCGCTGGCCGACGAGCTATTGCTGGATGAGGAGTTCTTCGCCAGGATCGAGCGCCTTCTGACGGACCGGCCACAGATGATCTTCTACGGGCCGCCCGGCACCGGAAAAACCTACCTTGCGCGCAGGTTGGCGACGTACTTCTCGGGTGATGCCAGCCGGACTCGGCTGGTGCAGTTTCACCCGTCATATACCTATGAGGATTTCGTTGAGGGCTTTCGACCGCAGATGCAAGCCGGACAGCCAGGATTCGTGTTGCGACCCGGGCCTCTGCGACAACTTGCCGAGGAAGCGGCGCGACAGCCGAGCCAGCAGTTCGTCCTGGTCATTGACGAGATCAACCGCGGGAACCTGACAAAGGTCTTCGGAGAGCTTTACTTCCTACTCGAATACCGTAACGAACAGGTTCGTCTTCAGTACTCCGATCAGCCATTCCAGCTCCCTAAGAACCTGTGGATCATCGGTACGATGAACACGGCCGATCGCTCGATTGCGTTGATCGATGCCGCCCTCCGGCGGCGCTTCTACTTCGTTGAGTTCTTTCCAGACCGCCCGCCAATTCAGGGGTTACTTCGTCGTTGGCTCGAGAAGAAGCAACCCAACATGCGTTGGATAGCTGACATTGTCGAGGTGGCGAATCAGGAGCTCGGTGAACGACATCTAGCAATTGGCCCGAGCCACTTCCTCAAGGAAGGGCTGACGGAAGACTGGGTCAAGATGATCTGGGCGCACGCGGTCATTCCCTACCTGGAAGAACACTTCTTTGGCCAGCCAGATCGCGTGGCGGACTTCGCCTTCGATCGACTGCGGGCCCGCGTTACCGCTGAGGCGTGATGCATGTGCTCAGCTTGCGCAAAGCGTCGCATCGAGCTGCGAGAGTTCGAGTGCAGTACCAATGTCGTGCTGGCACCGGCCGAGCGTGACGCCCTGCAGCGGACCGCCCCGCACATTTCCGTCAGGCCTGTACCTGGTACCGCTGACTGCTATGACCTCACTCCGGGCTCGCGGATCGGCGTCGTTGACACGGGCATTTGCCTGGTGACGATCAGCCCCAAGATCCCGATCGAACGAGTGCTATTCCTGATCTCGTACGCGGTCGACCCTGCGTGCTGGGAGCAACTGCTGGCCGATTTCGTGGGATCAGACTCAGTCGTCGAGGCGATCGCGCCCGCGTTCTGTCAGCTGGTGGCCAAGGCCACGCATCGGGGTCTTCTTCACGGGTATCAGCGTGCCGAGGACGCGCTCAGCACGGTTCGAGGGCAGATTCGATTTGGAGACCAGGTACGCGATCGATTCGGGCTTGCGCTACCCATCGAGGTCAGCTACGATGAGTTCACGGAGGACATCGAGGAAAACCGCGTTCTGCGGGCAGCCCTACGCGTCTTGGGAGCGCTTCGGCTGCGGTCGGTGATGTCCGGCCGGGCGATCAAGGAGATTGACGCTGCATTCCATGCCGTGCAACTCGTGCGGTACCTGCCGCATGCGGTACCGAATCCGGCGATAACGAGGTTAAACGAGCACTATCGTCCGGCGTTGGCGCTGGCCCGCCTGATCCTCGCGGGGAGCTCGTTCGAGCATGCCGCCGGCGATGTGAAGGCGACTTGCTTCCTCGTCGACATGAACGACGTGTTCGAGGCATTCGTGCACCGAGCGCTGCGCGAAGAGCTTCAGCTCGACGTGCTTTCGTTCCCAAGGTGCGACAATCGACTCGTGCTCGATCGGGCCGGGCGGGTCCGCCTGGCGCCTGATCTATCGTGGTGGAGAGCGCGGCGGTGCCTCTTCGTCGGGGACTGCAAGTACAAGCGGCTGGTAGATGCCAGCTTCAAGCATGGCGATCTGTATCAGCTCTTGGCGTATGCGACGGCGGCGCGAGTGCCCGGCGGAATGCTGATCTACGCCGAGGGCGAGGGCACGCACGCAGATCATGATGTCCGCGAGGCGGGAAAGCGGCTCAGCGTCCGCACGCTGAGGCTCACCTGCCCTCCAGCTGACATCCTCTCGCAGATCGCTACGCTGGCGACGGAGGTCCGGTTTCTCAGCGCTTCGCCCAGTGAACAGGGCCAGTAGTCCCGGACGTGTATTGGCCACCTAGATCGGCCGGCAACCTCAGGGCCGCACGACGAGGCGCGAATCAAACCGTGCCCTGCTCCTCGGCCGGCCACTTCCTCGCCATCGCGCGCGTCTGGTCGTTCATGCCCTTCATAGGCGGGCAGCGGCCGTTATAATACCAATGACGCTCGGGCTGCGGAGTGAGCCTGCGGCGCGTTGTTGACGACAACCGGCACAGGAGCAAACGCCATGACGGGATCGGGGCGCACGGTGGCTTTCCTGCTAATCTTGCTGACCATGTTGATGCCGCTTCAAGGCGCGGCCGAAGACCGCGACGAGACGCCTCTAATAGAGAAGGTGTTTGACCAGCCACGCCCGGACAATGAGGACGTCATCTATTTCCGCAACAAGGACGTGCTGCGCGGAGAGGTCCTCAGTGAAACCCTCACGATCGCGACGCAGTATGGCGTCCTGAAGATCCAGTTGCGCCGCTGTGCCGGGCTTTCCTTTGAAGGGGCGCGCGCTAACACGGAGGCAGTCGTCACCGTGAACTACAACCGCATCACGGGGATTATCACGGAGAACGTCCTTAACTTCCGGATCGGCTCCTCCGGTTCGGAAATTCCTATTCGCAAAGAGAAGATCCGCTTCGTGCTGCTCCGCAAGACCTCTCAGGAACTCGACTTCATCCGCAACGCCGCCAAGGCCGACCTGTTCCTGATGGCAAACGGCGACCTTCTCTCTGGTGAGACCCTGGAACGCCAGTTGAAGATTCGCACAGATTACGCCACCGTCCCTGTCGCGTTCGATGAAATCAGAGACGTTACGATGCATGGTGGCGACAATGTCACGGCCGTGCTCAGTAAGACGAACGGTGACAGCATGCGGGGAACGCTGGACACTGACGAGATCACGGTCGACCTGGAAATCGGTATCCGGGTCTCGGCGATTTACAAAGACAAATTCGCCCGCGTGTTCGTGGATCGCGCCCGGAAGGAAGCGCCCGCTCAGTTTGGCGTCCAGCAACCCATCCGAGGCGAGTCAGATGGAGTGCAACCAGCCGCCCAGCCCGCGGGCGAGAAGACGGTCTACGTCAAGCTGGAGACGAGCCTCGGCGACATCCTGCTCGAGCTCGACGGCGAGAAGGCCCCCATCTCGACCAAGAACTTCCTGGACTACGTCGACGCCGGCTTCTACAACGGCACCATCTTCCACCGCGTGATGAGCAACTTCATGATCCAGGGCGGCGGCTACCTGCCCGACCTCACGGAGAAGAAGGACGGCCTGCGCCCGCCGATCAAGAACGAGTGGCAGAACGGCCTGAAGAACGTCCGCGGCACAATCGCCATGGCCCGCACGCAGGTCGCCGACTCGGCCACCGCCCAGTTCTTCATCAACGTCGTCGACAACGGCTCGCTCGATCAGGCCCGCAACGGCGCCGCTTACGCCGTCTTCGGCAAGGTCATCGGCGGCATGGACACCGTGGACAAGATCCGCAATACGCCCGTGCAGAGCGACCCGAAGCTGCCGATGGGCCCCGTCGTCCCGAAGGAGCCCGTGATCATCAAGTCCGCCAAGCGCGCCGACGCCGCCGAAGGCGAGAAGCTCGCCCGCGAGTCCGCCGCCGCCGCCGCCAAGGCCGAAGCCGAAGCCAAGGCCGCCGGCGAAAAGCAGCTCACCGATTTCCTCGCCAAGGTTGAGCAGGAAACTGGCAAGAAGATCGAGAAGACCGCGTCGGGCCTGATGTACGTCATCCTCCAGGACGGCAACGGCCCTTCGCCGAAGCCCGTCGACACCGTCGAAGTCCACTACACCGGCACGTTCCTCGACGGCAAGAAGTTTGACAGCTCGGTCGATCGCGGCCAGCCCGCCAAGTTCCAGCTCGATCGCGTCATCAAGGGCTGGACCGAAGGCGTCGGCCTGATGAAAGTCGGCGAGAAGCGCAAGCTCATCATCACGTCCGACCTGGCGTACGGCCCCGCCGGCCGCCCGGGCATCCCGCCGAACTCGACCCTGGTCTTCGACATCGATCTGCTTGGCGTGATCCCGCAGCAGTAAACGCGCGACGAGGTCATCTTCGGCGAGCCATCCCGTAGTCGGCACCGGCGGTACCTGATCCACCGGATCGCGTGGCGGCTGCAGGCAGACGCCGAGGGCGGTCTGACGGATCGGGCGCTGCAGCGGGCGGCCGAGCTGGCCAACGATCCGGACGTCCGCGTCACGCCGCCGCGGCACGGCGCCACGCGCCCTCTCGTGTTGCCTCGCCGGCCGCGGCCGAAGGCGAGCCCGTCAATGCTCATAACATGTTTCGCATAAGGCACTTGCGGCCTTGCCGCGGGCCGCGAACCCTACCCCTGGGGGCGAGGAATGCAAGGCGTGTCGAGCGCGATTTGGCAGGGTTGGGTGCGCTGGCCGGGCCGAACCATGGGGGTTGCCCGCGGTCAGGCGAGCCCAACCCCGTATTTACCCGTCCACGGTTGTCTCTCGCTCCCGGAGAGACTTCCGGCCGCCTCGGCGCTCGGGCGGCTCCGCTAGCCGCATGCGGGTCGTGTACCGCGCCGCCCGGCCAGAGACTCCGGCGGGAGGTTCGAGAACGCTAAACCCTTGCGGAAACTCGCGATAGAACGCGAAACGCCGACTCGTCTCCGAGCCGGCGTTCCGAGTTAACCCGTGGGTCATTGCGTTTCGCAACGAGGGTTCAACTAGCGGGGGCAGGACTCGAACCTGCGACCTCCGGGTTATGAGCCCGACGAGCTACCAACTGCTCTACCCCGCAATCGCAATGTAAGCCTACCGCCCATCTGGCCGCTGTCAAGCTTCGCCA